>CANJYI010000013.1 GCA_947478975.1 Chthoniobacteraceae bacterium | reverse complement strand
TCGGCGGGGATGTCGGCGGGCAGCACTGCCTCGGGCGGCGCGGGTTTGCCAGCCTTCAGGGAGGCGACCGCCGCGTCGGCCTTTTCCAGAAGGGCGTCAAACTGTTCGATTTCAACGGCATTGCGCCCCTGCTCCCGCTTGCGGAAGCCGAAAATGTAGGTGTGGTTGGCGGGGCGCCAGCGGTGGAAGAACAGCTCGTTTTTGCGCTGCAACGCTTTCCGCAGCTCGGGGGAGACCGGCTTGTCTGCAGGCGTCCAGCCCAGTTCGGCAGCCAAAGCGGAAGCCCACTTGTCGAGGCCAGCGGCCGAGGGGTGGATTCCATTTTCTGTAAGGGCGGCGCTTCCAGCCTGCTGGGTGAGGGCCGCCTGATCGACAAAACGCGCGCTCCTTTCGGCGGCCAACTCCCGGATGGCCTGGGTGTAGCCCGCAAGCAGGCTGTTGTGTGCCGCCGGATCCGGCAGGCCGGGGCGCGTGCCGCGCAAGTCCTCATGCAGCAACGGGGCAAGGAGGACAAAGCGGACAGGCTTACCGCCCGAGGCCGCGGAGATCGCATCCATGAGCGCGGCCAGGTCGGCCTTGAATTTCTTGGCGGAAAACTCGCTGCCGTAGCGGGTCGGATCCGCGTTCAAATTGGGGTCGCCGGAGCGATAGGTTAGCTCCTCGAGGCTGGCGGCCATCCCGTAGCCGAGGACGGCCACCGTGGGCTTCACCAAATCCAGCTGGGTGCGAATGCGTTCCATTCCAACGGCGGCGGGATCGAAGCTGGCCCGGGAAACGCCGGTGGGAAGGTCCGCGCTGAAAGAGAGGTTGCGCACCGTGAAGGGCACCTCTGCGAAACGCCGGGTCAACAGGGTTTCGAGGGCGGCGGCCGAGCCTTCCCGTTCGAGCAGCGTGTCGCCCATAAACAGGACGCGGTCTCCGGATTGCAGCTCAAACGGTGCGGCGGCAAGGGCGGCAGGGGCAAGCAGTGCGACGGCGGGGAGGGAGTAATGCAGCTTCATGGAGGAAGGGGAAAAGACAGGTTGGGGAACAAATAATCTGTGAAGGGTCTGAACTCTAACATTAGCCAAGCCCAGCTGAAAGAATACCGTCAAACCGGGCGGTCCTTTGATCCAATCCCCGCGGGGAGAAACGGAATGGGTTTATAAGGAGCAGAAGGGGGCCCGCGTTTGCGAGGTCTGGCGTGCCGCCGGTTCCGTGGGAGCGTCGTATAGTGAAGTTGTTGGCTGCAAAAGCCTCCTTCCGTGCTCCACTTCCCGCCAAACAAATGTTAAGTGAAATCCCAAATGTCGACCCCTGCTGCCCTTCCCCTGACCCCAGACCGCGTCCACTGGATACCCGCCTCCATTTTGGAGCCGGCCAAGGTGACGGAGCTTTTTCCCCAGTCCTGGCCTCTCTGCGTGGACTACGGGTGTGGCGAGGGCGCCTTTGTCGTGGCCATGGCCAAAAGGCATCCGGAGCGCAACTTTCTGGCGACCGAAAGGCTGGCGGGCCGCGTGGAAAAGGTCTGCCGGAATGCAGCGCGCCTCGGGCTCTCAAACCTGCGGGTGCTGAGGCTCGAGAACCTCTACGCCGCCAAGTTCATCCTGCCCCCCGGGTCTGTTGCAGTTTCTTACGTGTCGTTTCCCGATCCGTGGCCGAAGCGCGCCCATCAAAGCCGTCGCTTGGTGCAGCCTGAATTTCTCGCCGCGGTGCGGCTCACGCTGGCAGACGGAGGGGAGTTGCGCCTCAAGACCGACGACCTGCCCTATTTTCAATGGATGGAAAAGGTCGTGTCGGAGGCAACCGGTTGGGAGCGGGCCGACTGGCCGGCGGATCCGGGCGAACCCCTGACAAATTTTGAAGCCCGCTTCATCGCCCAGGGCCTTCCGATTCACAAAACGCGCCTTATCAAGGCCGGCGCATAGTTACGGCCGCCGGGAATTCGCTCCGCCGCCTACCCCCCAAGGAGCCTCACCGCCAACTCGCCCAGCACGTTGGCCTGCGTCATCACCGAGCGTGCCGCATCCATCTGGATGCTGGCCCGCCCGAGGCGCGTCACCTCCCGCGCCACGTCCACATCCGATACCTGGCTCCCAGCCGCCTCCAGACTGCCGCCTCTGGTGCGGGCCTGATCCAGCGCGTGCAAGACGCGACTCTGCTCCGCTCCGTTGGTCGCCAGCATCGACGAGACCGATTGCAGCAGCGTGTCAAAACCGGCCTGCCCGAAGGTAGCCAACCCATCCCTGTTGTCCGTCCCAATTCCAACGTAGGGCGAGTCGGTTCCGAGGATAAATATCCACGCGTTCGAAGCGTCGCCAGCGCTGAAGTCCGAGCGCGTCATGTCCAGCGTCTGCCCCGATTCCCCAAGCCGCACCGTCAGCGGGTCGGTGGTTTCCCCCAAAAAGTTCACGAACAGTTTCTGCTCGTTGAGCTTGCTCCCCTGCACCTTCACGATTTCCTCCCGCAGCTGGTTCATCTCCAGTACGCTTGCATTCACATCCTCGGTGTTCCGGGTGGGGTCCTGTATCAAGGTGGCAAGTTCGTTCATCCGTTCCACTGCGCGTCCCACTTCCACCAGTCCGTCCTCCTGCGCCTGCAGAAACGACTGCGCGTTCATTAACCCTTTCTGTACCGCGTCCAATGCCTTGCCCGAAAACCTCAGCTTCAGCGAAACCGCGTAGGCACCCGAATCATCCGAGGTGTCCACCAGCCTCGAGCCGCTCACAATCCGCGCCACGCTTTTCGCGTACTGTCCCGAGGTGCGATTGAGGTCGAAGACCGCCTGGTTGCGGACCACGCTGCTGGTGTAGGAGAGGACGCTGTTCATGGACTGGTTTCTAAAAGGCAGGCTTCTTTGACTCTCTATTCGCCGTCCACAAAGACCCACAGGTGGGCGTGTTTGCTTTCTACTGTGCGCCCCAAGGCGTCCACCACCACGACGAAGTAGTCGGCGTCATCCGTGCTTTTCGCACCGGGCACCGAGAAAAAGCCGGTGGAATTGCTCCCCACAAGCGTCGCCGCTCCCAGCAACCCCTGCTTGTACCAGTTGAAGGTACAGCCGTACTGGGAGCCGTTTGCAGTGAGCGCGACTCCGAAGTTACCCGCACCACCGCTTGGAACGTAGGCGTCATTGAGGTCCACAGCGATCGCGACGGGCGCAAGCGCGTTCCCGGCGCCGGCCTTAAACGTGGTGGTCACGAATTTCAATGTCCAAGCAGCCCCTGTCTTTTTTGCCACGATCTTAACCTGCAGCACGTAAGCGCAGGACAGGCTGATGCCGGGCACCTGCTGGAGCGAAATATAGGGCTTGGTCTGCCCGGGTATCGGCTTGGCCGTGAGCGAACCGCTGGTGACGTAGCCCCACTCGTAGGTGTGCGTGTCCACCGAGCCGAACGAAACAATCAGCGTGTCGTCCAGCGTGACTTCCTTTGTCGGGAAACTTCCCACAACCATGGTCAACCCAGGCTTGTACACCTTAGGATCCAGAAACTTGGTCCACCCGTGGCGCAGCAACCGCGTCGAATGCAGCGCCAGTTCCACCGTGGCAGGCGCGCTTTCCTCCTTCCCGTATTGGTTCCACACCACCAACCGGTACGAGCCCATCGTCGTGCCACTCGCCACCACGTTCAACGGAATCTCCACCCCGGCGGGACTCGCCTCCAGCGCGCCGCTGGCAACGCTCGTTCCATCGTCCTTTTTCCACGCGTAGTTAAACGGAAGGCTCCCCTTGGCGGTTGCCGACAGTTTCACCACCACATTGCTTTCCAATTCCTTGAACGAGACCGGATCCTTCGCGATCCCAGGCGCCCCAGCCACCGCCACCTGCACCTTGTCGCTTAAGAGCGCCCCCGCACCGTTGGAAATTCGCACGCAGTATACCCCCATCTCCTCCGCGCCAGACGCCGCCACCGTGTACGTCTCCGCCATAGCTCCCACCAAAGCCACCCCGTTGCGATACCATTGGTATGCCAGCGGAGCGGTCCCCACGGCGCTCACCCGCAAATTCAACGGCGCTCCCGGCGAAACCAGTGCACGCGAAGGCTGCTTGGTGATGGTCACCGGATACACCTTGTTCGGCACCTCCGTCACCACCACCGTTGCAAGCGCGCTCGTCACGCTCCCGACCACGTTGGTGATCACCACGTCGTAGCTGCCACCGTCTCCCGGCCCCGCGACAGGATTGCTGTAGACCGCCTCGACCGCTTCCGGAATTGGGACGCCATTTTTGCGCCACTGGTAGGTGAAAGGGCCGGTGCCCGCCGCCGTCACGCTCAGGCTCAGCGGCGAATAAATCTCCACCGAAACCCCCGCAGGCTGCGCCAGGATCGTCGCCTCCTCGTTCACGCCCACTGCTACGGTGAGGCTCGACACGCTCCCAACAGGATTGCTCAGCACCACGTCATAACTGCCCGCGTCCACCACCTGTGCTGCCGGCACTGCGTACGTCGTGCCCGTACCTCCGGCAAGAGGCACTCCGCCTTTGCGCCACTGGTAGGTAATCGGTCCGGTCCCGGTGGCTGCAACGCTCAGGCTGAATGCAGCGCCCTGATTCACGGTGACGCCCATCGGTTGCGCTCCAATGCTCACCGGCGCGTTGACCGAAAGCGTGGCGCCGTCGCTGACAACACTCCCAGTCGGGTTGGTCACCTGCACATCGTAGCTTCCGGCGTCAGACGCCTGTACTGACGCGATCGTTAACGAAGCGCTGGATGCGCCCGGGATGTTCACGCCGTCCCGCCGCCACTGGTAGGCAAACGGGCCGGTGCCGGTGGCCGTGACGCTGAAAGTGACGGGTGCTCCGGGGTTTGCAACGGTACCGGAGGGCTGGCTCGTAAGGGTTGCTCCAGCATTCACGACAAGGATTGCAGCGCTGCTGCCCACGCTCCCAACCACATTGCCCACAAGCACGTCGTAGGAGCCCGCGTCGGCCGCCTGTGCCGTGTCGAGGGCAAAGGACGCCGCCGTGCCGCCCACCACGGGAGAGCCGTTCCGGCGCCACTGATAGGTCAGCGGCCCTGTGCCTTCGGCGGTCACAGCAAAGGCGGCGGGCATTCCGGAGGAAACAGTCAGAGCGACAGGTTGGGATGTGATTTTGACGGGCGTGTTAACGGAAACCACCGCCTCCTCGCTGGTAACGCTTCCAACGACGTTCCCCACCAGCACGGTGTATTTGCCCGCATCCGCAGCCTTGAGTTCGGAAAGAGCGAGGGCAGCGCCAGTCGCTCCTGCAATGGGGACACCGTTCTTGAACCATTGATAGGTCAGGGGAGCCGTTCCCGCAGCCGTAACGCTCAGGTTCAACGGCGCCCCCGGATTAAACGTCCCTCCCTGCGGCTGGGTCGTAATGGATACAGGGGTGTTTAATGTCACGACGGCAGCGCTGCTGGTCGTGCTGCCAGCGACGTTACTGACCACCACGTCGTAGCTGCCCCCATCTGAGGTCTGCACGCTTGCAAAGGCCAGGCTCGCCAAGGTCGCGCCGACGATCGGAACCCCGTCCTTGCGCCACTGGTAGCCAATCGGTCCAGTGCCGGAAACCGTGACATGCAGGACTCCCGAGCCACCGGGATTGAGAGCAATCGAGGCGGGCTGGGCCGAAAGGCTCACCGGAGAGTTGAGCGCGATGCGGGCACCGGCGCTGGTCACGCTTCCCGCCACGTTGGTGATGACCACGTCGTAGAGGCCGGCGTCACCGACCTGCGCCGCGGCCAGCGAGAGGGCAGCTGACGTTCCGCCTGCAATGGGGACGCCGTCCTTGCGCCACTGGAAGGAGAACGGTCCGGTCCCGGAAACCGTCACGGCAAGCGTGGCAGGCGCTCCTGCGTTTACCGCCACGGGAGCCGGCTGGGCGCTGAGGGTGGGGGATAGGTTCAGCGCGAGGACCGCGCCCGAGCTGGTGACGCTCCCAAAGGGGTCGCTCACGACGACGTCGTAAGTGGCTGCATCGAGCGACTGGATTTCCCTCAACGCGTAAGAGGCCGCCGTTCCTCCAGAAATGGGGGCTCCGTTTTTGCGCCACTGGTAGCGCAACGGGTCCGTCCCGGTCGCGGATACGGCGAAGGTGGCTGAGCTCCCAGCGTTGACGTTGGCGCCGGCGGGTTGGGTGGTGATGGCCACGGACGGGCCGCTCACGACAAGCGTCGCAACGGCGCTGGTGATGCTGCCCTTGGAATTGGTGATCACCACGTCGTAGTTGCCTGAGTCTGCGCCACTGGCGGAAGGCAGGCTGAACGCGGCCTGCGTTCCGCTTGCGATGGCGACGCCGTTTTTGCGCCACTGGTAGGAAAGCGGGATCCCACCGAAGGCGGCCACGGAAAGCGTTGCGGAAGTCCCGGTGGTGACCGTCAGGGACGCCGGCTGCGAGATGATCTCGGGGGACTCGATTTCGAGGATGTAACCTTCCGTGATCGCAGAATCCCAAAAATCGTCCCACACGTCCCCTTCAGATTTATTGCACTTTCGCAGGTATGCCTGACCGCCATCATTGTTAGGCTCACCTGGAGCCCAATTCGTAAAGCCGCCCCACGACTCTCCAGTAACCCATTTCCATTCCCCATTGACTGCCGCATCCGAAGCCCCGAGCCAAACATGTCTGTCAAAATCAGGTCCCATAACCTGCTGCATAAGGTTCCACTCGGCCGTACTGGTCACCGTTGCCAGATGTCCCCCCTTGGCCTCGGCATCCGCCTTGGCCTGCGTCCAAGTAAAGGTGCCCGCAACAAACCGGTACCTTGGCACCTCCAACGGCCCGCTTACCGTCACCGCCGCCAGTGCACTTGTCGTGCTTCCATACACATTGCGAACCACCACGTCGTAGCTCCCCGCATCGGACGCCTGCGCCGATGCCACCGTGTACGACGCGCCCGTCGCCCCGGCGATCGACGCTCCGCCCTTCCTCCACTGATAGGTGAGCGTTCCGTTGCCGCTGGCCGTCACTCCCAGACGCAGCGTCCCACCTGCCGCCACCGTGAGGCTTCCCGGCTGCACCGTGATCACCGGCGGCGCGTTTACCGAAACCAACGCCGCTGCGCTCGTCACGCTTCCCGCGACATTGCCCACGACCACATCGTAACTGCCCGCGCTCGCACCCTGCACCGCTCCAAGCGCGTAAGTCGCCCCCACGGCACCCGCAATGGGCGCGCCGTCTTTGCGCCATTGGTAGCTTAACGGTGCCGTGCCGCCCGCCGTCACGCTCAAGGTTTTGCTCACCCCTAGATTTAACACTCCTCCGACCGGTTGGACCGTGATGGTCGGCGCCACGTTTAGCGCCAGCTTCGCCGTAGTGCTTACCACGCTCCCCACCATATTCCCCACCACCACGTCATAACTGCCCGCATCGCTTCCCTGCGCCGAACGAATCGCGTAACTGGCCCCCGTCCCCCCGGCGATCGCGATTCCGCCCTTGCGCCATTGGTAGGTCAGCGGCGCTGTCCCCGCTGCAGTCACCTTGAAAATCGCTTCCACGCCCGGGTTCACCGTGAGCGCAGTCGGTTGTGTCGCGATGCTCGCCGCGGTGTTGACGCCCAATGTGGCACTCGCACTGGTCGCGCTCCCTGCGGCGTTCTTGACCACCACATCGTAGGTGCCAGCGTTGGCAGCCTGCGCAGAGGCAACCGTGTAGGTGGCCGCAGTGGCTCCTGAGATGCTGACCCCGTTTTTACGCCACTGGTAGGTGAAGGGAGCCGTCCCGCCCGCCACCACAGTGAAGGCCGCCGCCTTGCCTGGATTCACCACAATACCCGAGGGCTGGGACACGATCGAAGGCGCCACATTGAGCGTCACGCTGGCCGTTCCACTGGTGACAGTCCCCACGACATTCCCAACCGAGACATCATAGACGCCGACATTCGACTCCTGCGCCGAGGCGATCGTGTAGGCGGCCGCGGTTGCCCCCGAAATGGCCGCACCGTTTCTGCGCCACTGGTAATTCAGCGGCGCGGTGCCCGTTGCCACGACGCTGAGCGTCTTGGCTGCACCGGCATTCAGAGCGGCTCCCACGGGCTGTGTGGTGATCTTCACCGCGACGTTGAGAGTCAATGCCGCCACGGAACTGGTCACACTACCCACCACGTTCTTCACCACCACGTCGTAGCTCCCAGCGTTGGCACTCTGTGCCGCCGCGATCTCATAGGTCGCCCCTGTGGCGCCCGCGATCGCAACCCCGCTCTTTCGCCACTGGTAGGTGAACGGTTCGGTGCCCGAAGCCACGACCGCAAAATTCGCCTTCGCCCCTGGATTCACCGCCATGGCGACTGGCGCCTTGGTGATGACCACCGCCTTGTTCAACGAAACCGCCGCCTGCGCACTGGCCAGACTGCCACTGGAATTGGTCACGACCACATCGTAGAGTCCCTCGGTGGCGGTCTGGAGCGAGGTGATTTTGTAGGAAGCCGCGGTGGCCCCCTTGAGAGTCACACCGTTTCTGCGCCACTGGTAAGTGATGGGGCCCGGCCCGGAAGCGCCCACACTCAAAGCCACCGCCGTCCCCGGATTGGAGCTCTGGGCGCGCGGTTGGGTCACGATGGACACCGCGGAGGGGATGGTGAGCTTCGCCACGTTGGAAGTCACGCTCCCGGCGGCATTGGAGACGACCACATCATAATCCCCCGTCTGGGCGACCTGCACCGAGGCGATTGAGTAGGTGGCGGAAATAGCGCCTACGATGGAGACGCCGTTGCGGCGCCACTGGTAGGAGGGAGAGGTGCCGGTGGCTACGACGGCGAACGTTGCCGGAGCGCCAAGTGCCACGGATGCAGCGGCGGGTTGAGAGGTGATGGCAGGTGCAATCCAAGTTCTTTCCCTATTGTAAAGGGAAGTTACTTCAGAATCTGAAAGAGCCCGATTGTAGAGGCTGAGATCGTCGAGGCACCCTTGCCATCTAAAGTTTTCAAGATCCGTGTACTCTGGGTTGCCCCCAAGGTAAAGCGACCGACCCTGAATACCACTAAAATCAGCTTCGATAGACTTTGAATCTTTCAATGCACCATCCAGATAAAAACCCCTGTAAGAGCCGGAGGCCACAATCGCCAAATGATGCCACTCCCCATGTGCCACTAAAGCATTGGAATTTATTTCGCCATAATACTTATCTAAGCCTTTATTGTAATGATAAAACCCTATTTTACCAAACAATGAGCTTCCATTTTCGCTATAGACTGGGCCGAACGCATGCAACTGGATAAACGAATTTTGTCCACTGACGATTTGAGCGTAATCGTGATCCAATGCGCCTATTTTTATCCATACTGAAAGGGTGAAATCAGCTTCAAATCGGGAGTGATCTACTGGCATCACCAACATGTTCCCAGCAGAGGGAAACGTGTACCCACTGGCATTGCCGAATCGATCTGTGCTAAGTGATCCCCCCAAGACCGTTCCGTGTAAACCGGATCCGCTTTCATCATTGGCATTCCCATTGAACGGATAATACGCCACCAACCCTGTCCAAAGCGATGGATCGACCCCGGTGATGTTCAGTGCAGCATCCACGCTGGTCACGGTCTTGCCGGTTGAATCGGTCACAACCACGGAATATTTCCCGATTTGTGGAGGGGTGACTTTTGGCAAAACCAGAGACGCTGAAGTGCCACCCGCGATCGCAGCCCCGTCCTTTCTCCACTGGTAGGAGAACGGCGCACTGCCGAAAGGGGTAACGCTGAAAGTCGCGCTGGAACCGCTTGCAACGGTGAGTGGTGAAGGCTGCACAGTCAGACCGACTGTTCCTGTTACGGTAACCGTAAACGTGCCGCTCGCGATATTACCGACGCTGTCAGTGGCGGTCACGGTCACGGTGGTCGTCCCGACCGGGAAAGTGCTGCCGCTCGCGGGGGCGTAGGTCAGCGTGGGCGTGCCACCCATATTGTCCGTCGCGTTCGCTCCGCTTAACGTCAAAGTGGCTCCGCTCGCTGACGTGGCTGTCACGTTCACCGCTCCGGGCACACTTAACACCGGCAGTGTGGTGTCCACCGCTCCACCGACGGACTGCGTCCCGCTCCAGCTGCCGGAGGACTGCCCTCGGGCCAACCGGAAGCCGAAGCTGCTGTCCGCGCGCGACGGGGAGACGTTGACGCGGTGCGCGCTCCGCGCGCCGTTCGCGTAGTAGTACCAGTCAACCCCGCGCAACACTCGGTCCGAGCCGGTCGCAGCCCCCCGGGGGTCGGTCCCACCCGCATAAGGCGTTCCCAACCAATCCCAGCACCACTGAAAGACATTCCCCGCCATATCATACAACCCGTACCCGTTCGCGGCAAAACTCCCCACGGGGCTCGTGTACGGTGTTCCCCCGGTCTTGTACGTCGGATGATAGTCGTTCACAGAGCCGCTCAAGTCATACGCGTAGCTGGTGCTCGCCCTGTAGTTGGCCTGACTCTGCGAAATCGTGTCCCCCCACGGAAACCGCTTCCCGCTTAATCCGCCACGCGCGGCCACCTCCCACTCCGCCTCCGTCGGAAGCCGGTACCCGTTGGCGGTCCAATCACATGTCACCTCATTGCTCGTCCCAGTCCGCACTACACTCCCAGACACTTGGTAACACGGGATCAACCCCTCCTTCTCGCTCGCCGCATTCGCCCACTTCACTACATCGTACCAGCTTACTGTCTGCACCGGATGATTCGTTGCTTTGCCAGCCCCAACCGCAAGGTCCGTATACCCGTTGCCTACAGCCCATGTCCGCACCGAGTCCCACTGCGCCTTGGTCGTGTCGTGCACCGCCATGTGGTACGGGCTCAGGGTTACAGTCACCGGCGCGTCGTTCGTAATATCCGCATCCCCGATGAGGTTCCCCATCTGGTAAGTCCCGCCGGGTATCGGCGCAAACGTCCCTCCGGCGCCGTCCAACAGTGCGGTTACACGCATCTTCACGTTGGGATAGTCCGCGCTGGGATGGTCCGTGCCAGCGTTCCATATGATGTGCTTCGCCGTGCCTGCTGAAACCGCCGCGCCCACATCGCCGGTGAGCGTCTTCACGGAGGTGAACGTCGTCCCGCCATCGAGCGACACGCCCAGCGCCACGCTGGAGGTGCCGCCATCGAGCGTGTAGTAGATGTCCACCAGCTTGGAACCGTCGGTGCGCTGGGAGAAGGTGACGTTGGTCGCCTGCGGAATGACAATGAACGGAGAGACTGTGACGGCAAACGTACCAGTGGCGGTATTACCGACGCTGTCTTTGGCGGTCACGGTCACGGTCGTTGTCCCGCCGGGGAATGTGCTGCCGCTCGCGGGAGCGTAGGTCAGCGTGGGGGTCCCGAGGTTGTCGGTTGCGGTGGCTCCGCTCAATGTCACAGTGGCTCCGCTCCCAGACGTTGCGCTCACGCTCACCGCTCCGGGCACACTTACGATCGGAGGTGTGGTGTCCACCACACCTCCCCCGGAGAGCGTCCCGCTCCCGCTGCCGGAGGACCGCCCCCGGGCCAAGCGGAAGCCGCCGTTGTCGTTCGCGTAGGACGGGGCGAAGTCGTTGCGGACCGCGCACCGCGCGTCGGACGCGATGCTGTAACAGTTACCCCCGCGCAACACTCGAAGCGAGCCAGTGCCTGCCCCCCGGGGGTCGGTCCCACCCGCATCAGGCGTTCCATACCAATCCCAACACCATTGCCTTACATTTCCAGCCATGTCGTACAACCCGTACCCGTTCGCGGCAAACACACCCACTGGACTCGTGTACGGATTTCCCCCGGTCTTGTACGTGGGATGATAGTCATTCACCGAGCCGCTCGAATCATAGGCGTAACCCGTACTCGCCCGGTAGTTCGCCTGACTCTGCGAAATCGTGTCTCCCCAAGGAAACCGTTTCTCACTCAACCCGCCACGTGCCGCCACCTCCCACTCCGCCTCCGTCGGCAACCGGTATCCGTTCGCACTCCAGTCACACGTCACCGCGTCACTGGTCCCAGTGCGGTATACCGCCCCGCTTACCTTGTAACACGGTGTAAGTCCCTCCTTCTCGCTCGCCGCATTCGCCCACTTCACCACGTCGTACCACTTCACCGTCTGCACAGGGTGGTTGGACGCCTTCCCAGCGCCTGCCGCCAGATCAGTATACCCGTTGGCTGTCGCCCAAGTCCGCACCGCATCCCATTGCGCCTTGGTCGTGTCGTTCACCGCCATGTAGTACGGGCTTAACGTCACGCTCACCGTCCCCGCGTTGGTGATATCGCTGTCCCCGAAGAGATTCCCCATGGAGTACGTCCCACCCGGAATCGGCGCAAAGCTCCCGCCGGCCCCGTCCAGCAGCGCCGTGACGCGCATCTTCACGTTGGGATAGCCCGTACCGGGCTGGTCCGTGCCGGCGTTCCACACGATCTGCTTCGCCGTGCCTGCTGAAACCGCCGCGCCCACATCGCCGGTGAGCGTCGTCACGGAGGTGAACGTCGTCCCGCCATCGAGCGACACGCCCAGCGCCACGCTCGAGGTGCCGCCGTCGAGCGTGTAGTAGATGTCCACCAGCTTGGACCCGTCGGTGCGCTGCGAGAAGGTGACGTTGCTTTCCCCGCGCAAATCCAGTGTCCCGGCAGCGGAGTCCCCATCGACAATGACAGCTTGGGCAACCAGCCCTCCCCATAGGAAGAAAAGGGCCAGAAACAGGATAGAGCGCATGGCTTTCATAGAAATAGTGTCAACGACGCGCCGCCCACCCAGCCTCCGCCCTCCGGGCGGTGCCGGCTCCGCCGCCAACGGCTGCTCCCTCCACCGCAATGCTCTCGCTCCGCTCGCTCATGGTTCCTTTCCTTGCCGGGCTAGAGACGCCCTCGGGCCAGGCGGAAGCCGCTGCTGTTGTTCGCTGTCGAGGGGGTGTAGCTGCCGCGGTACGCGCTCCGCAAGACGTTCGCGTTGTAGATCCACCAGCCCCCCCGCAAGACTCGGCTCGAGCCGGTTGCGGAGCCCCGTGGATCGCTGCCTCCAGAATATGGCGTGCCGTACCAATCCCAGCACCACTGAAACACGTTTCCAGCCATATCGTTCAAACCGTACCCGTTCGCGGCAAACACACCCACTGGACTCGTGTAAGGCATCTCTCCAGTAGCATATGTGGGGTGGTAATTGTTCACTGCCCCGCTCAAGTCGTATGCGTAACTCGAGCTCGCATTGTAGTTGGCCTGACTGTGCAAAATCGTATCCCCCCAGGGAAACCTCTTTCCAATCAACCCGCCACGCGCCGCTACCTCCCACTCCGCCTCCGTGGGCAACCGGTACCCGTTCGCGCTCCAGTCACAAGTTACCGAGTCGCTCGTCCCAGTCCGCACCACACTCCCGGACACATAGTAACACGGCGTCAACCCCTCCTTCTCGCTCGCAGCATTCGTCCACTTCACCACGTCGTACCATTTGACCGTCTGCACGGGGTGGTTGGACGCCTTCCCTGCGCCTGTCGCCAGATCAGTGTACCCGTTGACTGTCGCCCAAGTCCGCACCGCATCCCATTGCGCCTTGGTCGTGTCGTTCACCGCCATGTAGTACGGGCTTAACGTCACAGACACCGTCCCTGCATTGGTGATATCGCTGTCCCCGATGAGGTTCCCCATCTGATACGTCCCGCCGGGTATCGGTGCGAACGTGATGCCGATGTCCGAGCTCAGGTCCCACGCCCGGACCCGTACCTTGACCTGATGGGAGAACTGCCCGGCCCAATCAGTGCCGGCGTCCCAGATGATTTGTTTGCCCGTGCCGGAAGTGACCCCACTGCCGACCGCACCGGTGACCGATTTCACGGGCACGGCGTAGGTGGCCCCGTTGTCGTTGGATACCAGCAGGGACACACTGGCATTGCCACCGGCCAGATCGTAGGTCACCGACACCAGTTTCGTCCCGGGTTGCTGCACAAACTTCACGTTGGTGACCGAAGGGGCGGCAAACGCCGGTATAGCCCAACATAATATCGCCCAAATCAGCCCAAAGCCAACGCACCCGCGGGAGGGAAGCCGCATCGGTTCAATCCCGAAAACCCGTGGATTCGCCTCACAGGCTGCTTTGCACGGATTTTGAGGAAAATTGTTCATGGCCTAGGCGGTCGCTTCTGTAAAAGTGTCCTCAATACGTCCAATCCGCAATCAAAATGCGATTCGCGCACCCGCCGCCGCCCGGGCCGCTGTCCGCACGGCCAAACCGCCCTCCGGCCGCGACACTCCTTGGCGTGGCTGCGGTTTCTTCCGCCGGGCGCGCGTCTCCATGCCGGACGATCCCCTGCACCAACCGCACGACAAACTCTTTCGCTCGACCTTTTCTGATCCCCGGAACGCGGCCGCATTTCTGCGCCACCACCTGGGTGGCGGTGCGGCATCCTGCATGGACTGGGCCTCCCTGGCCCTGCTTCCCGGCTCCTTCATCAACGACCAGATGAAGGGGTTCGAGGCGGACCTGTTGTTCTCGGTCAAAGTTGGACCTTCAGACGCCTTGGTCTACATCCTTTGGGAACACCAGCACAGCGAGGCGCCGGTGATGGCCTTGCGCCTGCTGACCTACATGGTGCGCATCTGGGACGCTCAACTCAAAAACCAGGGCCGGCCGGCCAAGCTCTCCCCCATCCTGCCGGTGGTGCTCGCGCAGGACAAAGACCGCTGGAGAACCTCCCCCGAGTTTCAGGATTTGTTCACCTTTCCGGAGGCGCTCGAAAAAACGGCCCGCGCCTGTACCCCGGACTTTTCGTTTCGCCTGCTGCAACTGGCGGACATGGCCTACGGGGACATCCAAGGCACGCCCGAGGGCATTCTGACCCTCCGCAGCTTGAAGGCCGAACCCCTCGGCGAGCTGCTCCGCAGCGAGGTGTGGGACCGCTCTGTCATCGCCGGCGTGAGCCGCGAGGCGGTTGAACGTTTTTTTCGGTACGTCCTCAACGCGGATGTTGACAGGGAGTCATTTAAAGCGAGGGTGTTTTCACAGGATTCCGCAGTTTTAACATCAGCCGCCATGACACTCGCAGAACAATTCCGTCAGGAAGGCCGCCAAGAAGGCGAAGTTCATTCGCGGCGACAGGCGCTGTTTGATGTTCTGGAGGCGCGCTTCGGAGAGGTTCCGGCCGGGCTGGTGGAAGCTTTAGCCGCGGTTTCGGATGTGCAACGGCTTGAAAAGCTTCTGAGGCATGCTGCCGTTTGTGCCGATCTGGAGGCGTTCGCCTCGGCTTGCTGAGCCGCAAATCCTAAGTTGGAGGCACGGAGCGCTTTGAGTCGTGTGTGTGCGGCCAAATAGACCTCCGGACACGACACTCCTTGGCGTGGCTGCGGTTTCTTCCGCCGGGCGCGCGTTTCCATGCCGGACGATCCCGTTCACCAGCCGCACGACAAACTCTTTCGCGCCACCTTTTCCGATCCTCGGAACGCGGCCGCCTTTCTGCGCCACCACCTCGGCGGCCCGCTCCCGGCGCTGGTCGACTGGGAATCCCTATCCCTGCTGCCCGGTTCGTTCATCGACTCCCGGATGGCCGGTTCAGAAGCCGACCTCCTCTTTTCCGCCAAAATCGGCGGTTCCGACGCACTGTTCTACATCCTGTGGGAACACCAGAGCAGTGAGGCCCCGCTCATGGGCCTGCGGCTGCTTTCCTACATGGTGCGCATCTGGAAGCGCCAGGCCAGGGAGGGCGGCCCTCAAACACGGCTCGCGCCCATCCTGCCCCTGGTGCTGGCACAGGACAAAGACCGATGGAAGACCTCCACTCGTTTTCATGAACTGTTCGCCTTCCCGCAGGGCGGCTGGGAAGCGGTGCAGGGCTGCACGCCAGACTTCGCGTTCCACCTGCTTGAGTTGGTGGACCTGCCCTATGGAGACATCCACGGCACGCCGGAGGGCATCCTGACCCTGCGGAGCCTCAAAGCCGAACCGTTGGGCGAGCTGCTCCACAACCTGGTGTGGGACCGCGCCGTGATCGCCGGCGTGAGCCGCGAAGCGGTGGAACGTTTCTTCCGTTACATGCTCAATGCCAACGTTGACAGACGTGGTTTTGATGAGAAGGTGAAACTACAGCACTCCGAAAGCTTAACCGAACTCGCCATGACACTCGCAGACCGTATCCGTGAGGAAGGCCTTCAAAAGGGCCGACAGGAAGGCCGACAGGAAGGCCGACAGGAAGGCCGACAGGAAGGCCGACAGGAAGGCCGACAGGAAGGTCGAATGGAGGGCCTGCTCGAAGTGCTGGAGGTGCGCTTTGGCCCGGTTCCAGCCGGCCTCGCTGAGAACCTGTCGGCTGTCTCTGACTCGGAGAGGCTCAAGGCTCTGCACAGGGCGGCCCTGACCTGTCCGGACTTGGAGTCCTTCGCCTCGGTCCTCTGAGGCTTCCCCTGCCGCCCAGATCCTGCATTTGCTCGAGGGGCTAGCCATTGCCAGCTTCTTAGCTCCTCCAAGACCAACCCCGAAGCGAACTGCTGCTTCAGTCGGGCAACACGCTCCGCTTCAGAAAGCACACCGGCACCGGACGCCGCTGACTTTCCTCGCGCCACCGATCGTTTCAGTATGGCGCACGCTGCTTTTTCGGCCAAGCTTGTGGTCCGGTCGGCGACCCTGCCCGGGACCCAGACGACCGTCGCAGGCCTTTTTTTTTCCCCGCCTGACTCTCTTTAGCGTATCACCGAAGACACTATGTCCAACACCACCCGCAAACTGGGCTTTTCCACCCGCCAACTCCACTCCGGCTACAGTCCCGACCCCACCACAGGCAGCCGCGCCGTCCCGATCTACCAGACGACCAGCT
>CANJYI010000012.1 GCA_947478975.1 Chthoniobacteraceae bacterium | reverse complement strand
TAGCGGCGGGAGGCCAGTGTCTGACCCAGATCAAAACGATCCAGATTCATCACCTTGTTCCAGACCGACACGAAGTCGTTTACAAACTTTTGCTGCGCATCTGCCGATCCGTAAGCCTCCGCAATGGCCCGCAGCTGCGAGTTCGAACCAAACACCAAGTCCACCCGCGAGCCAGTCCACTTGACCTCTCCAGTCTTGCGGTCCCGGCCTTCAAAGAAGTGTTCGCAGGCCGGGGACTTCTTCCAATCCGTGCCCATGTCGAGCAGGTTGACGAAGAAGTCGTTGGTCAGCGCGCCCGGTCGTTTGGTGAAGACTCCCAACTGCGGGAAACCCACGTTGGTGTTCAAGACCCGCATGCCGCCCACGAGCACCGTCATTTCCGGTGCGGTGAGCGTCAACAGTTGGGCCCGGTCTACCAACAGTTCCTCTGCGGGCCTGTCGTGTTCGTTGCCGAAGTAGTTCCGGAACCCGTCGGTTGCCGGCTCCAGGACAGCGAAGGACTGGACGTCCGTCATCTCCTGGGTCGCATCCGTTCTCCCTGGCATGAATGGAACCTTCACGTCGTTCCCCGCCTTTTTAGCGGCGTCCTCGATGGCAGTGCAGCCGCCTAGAACGATGAGATCCGCGATCGAGATCTTCTTGCCGCCGGACTGCGCGCCGTTGAATTCCTTCTGGATCTTTTCAAACACTGGCAGGACCTTTGCGAGTTCAGCAGGCTGGTTGACAGCCCACTTCGCCTGCGGAGCGAGACGCAGGCGCGCCCCGTTGGCTCCCCCGCGCTTGTCGGTGCCGCGGAACGTGGAGGCCGATGCCCATGCAGTCGAGACCAGTTGTGAATTGGAGAGGCCCGAAGCGCGAATTTTGGCCTTGAGCTCGGCGATTTCCGGCTCAGCCACCAGCGCATGATCGACGTTGGGAACGGGGTCCTGCCACAACTGAGTTGCGGGAACCAGCGGGCCAAGGCAGCGCACCGCGGGTCCCATGTCCCGGTGGGTGAGCTTGTACCAGGCCTTTGCGAAGGCCTGATCGAACTCTTTGGGATTGTCGCGGAAGCGCTTGGAAATCTTCCCGTAGGCTGGGTCGAGCTTCAAGGCCAGGTCGGTCGTGAACATGATCGGCGCATGGCTCTTGGAGCTGTCATGCGCATCCGGCACGGTTTTCTTGGCCGAGTCGCCCTTGGGCGTCCACTGCTGGGCGCCGGCCGGGCTCTTGGAAAGGACCCAAGTGTAATCAAACAGGTTTTCGAAGTATTCGTTGGACCACTTCGTTGGAGTGGAAGTCCAGGCGCCTTCCAGCCCGCTGGTAATGGTATCTGCGCCCTTGCCCTTGCCGTGGCTGTTCTTCCAGCCGAGCCCCTGCTCTTCAATCGTGGCGCCTTCGGGCTCGGGACCAACATGGCCCTTCGGGTTGGCCGCGCCGTGGGCCTTCCCAAGGGTGTGGCCGCCGGCAATGAGTGCGACTGTCTCCTCGTCATTCATGGCCATGCGCCCGAACGTTTCGCGGATGTCCTTGGCTGCGGCCATGGGATCGGGCTTTCCATTGGGGCCCTCCGGGTTGACGTAAATCAGACCCATCTGGACCGCCCCGAGGGGGTTGGACAGCTTTCGGTCACCGCTGTAGCGCTTGTCGTCAAGCCACTTGGTTTCCGGGCCCCAGCTGATGTCCTCCTGGGGTTCCCACACGTCGGCACGGCCGCCCGCGAACCCAAAGGGCTTGAACCCCATCGACTCGAGGGCGCAGTTGCCTGCGAAAACCATCAGGTCCGCCCAGGAAATTTTCTGTCCGTACTTCTGTTTGATAGGCCAGAGCAACCGGCGCGCCTTGTCGAGATTTGCGTTGTCGGGCCAGCTGTTGAGGGGGGCAAAGCGCTGGGTCCCGTAGGATGCACCGCCGCGACCGTCGGCGATGCGGTAGGTGCCGGCGCTGTGCCAAGCCATCCGGATAAAAAGCGGACCGTAGTTGCCGTAGTCGGCCGGCCACCAGTCCTGCGAGGTGGTCATCAGCGAAATCAGGTCCTTCTTGAGGGCATCCAGGTCGAGTTTTTTAAACTCCTCGGCGTAGTTGAAGGACTCTCCCAGAGGGTTGCTCTTGGCTGAATTCTGATGGAGGATCTGAAGATTGAGCTGGTTGGGCCACCAGTCTTTGTTGGAGTAGGCCCCCGCGGCGGTGTTTCTCTCAGTTGTTGCCTTTTGCACACCACCGATCACCGGACATTTTTCGATGGAGTCTGCGGCCTTTGCTTTAGTCGCCTGCGCCTGTAGCTCGTCGCCTTGGGTTCCGGCCCAAAACCCGAAGGCCAGTGCCGCAAGCCGGACGGAACCTCTGCCCATCAGTCCGAGCCTGCCGAGTTTGCCTGCGCCGACGTGAAGCGGGCAATCCTTGGAGGACTCTTTGCGTGATACGTTGTTTTTCATGGTCTTAGTTTGGGGGTTTGTTGGTCTGTTCGCAAAAGTCTTGGGGCTTTACCGGGCCGGCTTGCTGGGCTCCGTCCTTCCCAAGGCATCGGGGGCAGGTGCCCCAAAAAATGACCTCCGCCTCGTCGATCCGGAACCCCGAATCCTCGGAGGCTCGCAGGCACGGTCTCTCCCCCACTACGCAGGCCACATCCACTGTCTTCCCGCAGGATCGGCAGATGAGGTGGTGGTGGTTGTCGCCGACGCGCCCCTCGTAACGCGCCGGTGAACCCGCTGGCTGGATGCGCCGGAGGATGCCCTTTTCAACCAGGGTCCCGAGCGTGTTGTAAACCGCCTGTTTTGAAATGGTGCCAATCTCGGCGCGTACCGCCTCTGCCAGAGCGTCCGCCGTGGCATGCGGCCTAGCGCCCACGGCCCGGAGCAGGGCGAGGCGTTGGGCCGTGACGGGGATGCCGTGTTTGCGAAGAATGGCTGTGCTGTTGAACACCAGTGCAGGGTTTGATGTAAAAAATGGACTCTGTCCACATTTTGTTTTAGTCTAATAAAAATCGCTCCTCGCTGTGCTCTGCTGTGGAATTTTGCTGACTCCTCACGGACCGGTCACTGGTCCACAAATAAAAGAGAGGGCCACATGCTTCTCCTACTGTCTCCTTTCAGCCGGGAAAGTTTGCAAAGTTCGCGGATACACCCCTGAATAAAAGGTAGCGGGATATCTTCTAGGAGACGTCATTCAAGCCGCATGCGGTTTCCCAAAGAGTCGTCGCCCGCTTCCTCCAACCGGGTTCAGGGAATTCAAAAGCGTGTGGTTCCGCCCTTCAGAAGACGGTCGAGTTCCACCTCGGAGTCTCTGACTGCGAGGAAAAAAGCGTACGGGCCTGCGACCGCCCATGCTCCGCTCCATTCACCCAAGGTCGTCCGGCCCACGCCCGCCCGCTCCCCGCCCAGTCCCAGAGAATCCGCCGGAGCGACCATCAGGAGGCCTTGGGGGGATTCCATCGTAAACTGCGCCAACTTGCCGCCGTTAAAATCAAGCACACGCGCGGAGGCCAGCTTGAGCGAGACAAAGTTTTCGGGGACTTCAACCCCCTCCAAACCATGGAGAAACAGCCAGTCTGGCGTCTCTCCGGCGCTGCCATCAAACTTTTCAAGTCCCGCGGGTTCCGAGGCGCCGCTTACCTCAAGGAGGCGTTGCATTTGGGCGCGCATCTGCACGGGGTCGCTTTCTCTCCACCTTTCCCAAACCACCCATCCTAGAAACATGAAGACCCCGAGGCAGACCGCTGCGACTCCCAGAGCGCGCTCCGCCCCGAAGCGGCGCTCCACCTTTAAGGAGGGGGCATTCTCGAGGAGGTGGCGCTCATCAGCCGAAAGCACGATGAGGCGGACCTTCCCCCGAATTTGAGCTTCCGAAACACCCGCCAGAGTCATTCGCTGCCTCACCTCGGCGAGTGCCGCACGCATTTCTCTGGGCCTAAGCCGAAGCGCTTGGGAGATTTCAGCGAGCTTGAATTCCGCCACGCAATGGAGGGCGACGGCGGATCTCAACCGGGGGGATGGCGCTCTCAGGAGGGAGTTCAGTTCGGGCGGGAGGTCGCCCCCATCGGGAAGACAGGGAGGAAGGCTTTCCATTCGGTCGGCCACAAAGCGAGCGGCCCACAAAAACAGGTGTCTGCGGGTGCGCCACTGTCCTGCGTTTGCCTCGCCTTCGGCGGAGGCACGTTGCGCCAGCTCAAACGCAACCCGTCTGTTGCCGGTGCGCAACAGGGCAAAGCGAAGCAAGTCTTCAGTGAAATCAGGGCCAGGCACGTCCATTCGTGCTCCACTCTAATGCCACCCCCCCCCAAATCGGCAACATTGCTTCCAAACCACAATCTGCTTTTCCGCAGCGGCTGCGTGGTTGAAGTTAACTTCACTGCCTTGGCAACCGCATTGCAGGTCCACTGATGCATCCAAACCCACCCACCCTCCACTCCGCGGCCAACTTGGAAGCACTCCGAGCGGATTTCCCCGTGCTTCACCAAAAGGTGAACGGTCACCCTCTGGTCTATCTGGATAACGCCGCCACCACACAGAAACCGAGGGCGGTCATTGAGTCGCTCGTGCACTATTATGAGCACGACAATGCCAATGTGCACAGAGGCATCCACACGCTAAGCAACAGGGCGACCCTTTCTTTCGAGGCGGCCAGAGAAAGCGTGGCGGGTTACCTGAACGCCGCTTCTCCGGAGGAAATCATCTTCACCCGGGGCACCACCGAGTCGATCAACCTAGTGGCTCAAGCTTGGGGCGGCGCCTTTCTCAAGCCGGGTGACGTTATCCTCCTGACCGAGATGGAACACCACAGCAACCTGGTGCCTTGGCAGCAGGCGGCCCAGCGCACCGGCGCAACGCTCCGTTTCATCCCGGTGGATTCCGAAGGGCTGCTGGACCTTTCCCAGATCGACACCCTCCTGACACCCGAGGTCAAGCTGCTCTCCTTCACGCACATCTCCAACTTCCTTGGCACAATCAATCCGGCGGCCGAACTGTGCGCGCGGGCGAGGGCGGTCGGAGCAGTCAGCCTCGTGGACGCAGCACAAAGCGCTGGCCACCTGACCCTTGACGTGCAGGCCATCGGCTGTGACTTCCTCGCCTTTTCAGGACACAAAATGTGCGCTCCAACCGGCATTGGTATCCTTTTCGGACGCGCATCGATCCTCGAACAGACCCCGCCCTGGCAAGGGGGCGGTGAGATGATTCTGTCGGTGCGCTACGAATCCTCCACCTACAAACCGGCTCCTTCAAAGTTCGAGGCGGGCACGCCGAACATCGCGGGTGCAATCGGACTGGGGGCCGCGCTGCACTACATTCAAAGCATCGGCCGGCCGGCCATCCAGGCTCACGACGAAGCGCTTGCCCAGGCGGCCTTTGAGGGGATCGCAGCACTGCCCGGCTACCAAGTCCTCGGCCCGAGGCATTCCCGGGGAGGGCTGGTCAGCTTCGTACACGAGTCTATCCACCCGCACGACTTGACGTCCTTCTGCGATCAAAAGGGGCTGGCACTGCGGGGCGGGCACCACTGCAACCAGCCCTTGATGCGTAAACTGGGACTCTCCAGCTCCAGTCGGGCCAGTTTTTACTTCTACAACACTACGGCCGAAGTGGACCGGATGGTCGACATCCTCCTCGAGGCAAACCGTTTTTTTGCATGAACTCAGATTTCGAAGAACTCTACCAACAGGTGATCTTGGACCATTCCAAGCGCCCCAGAAATTACGGAATGCTTGAGGGGGAGGCCGTGCACGTGCACGGAGACAACCCGTCCTGCGGAGACGAGATCCAACTGCACGTACGCTTCGGCGCGGACGGGGCGGTCGAGGACATCCGTTTTACTGGGATGGGCTGCGCCATCAGCCAGGCCTCCGCCTCGATGATGACCCTCAAACTCAAGGGGAAGTCGCGCAACGAGGCGCTGCAACTGCTTGGGGCTTTCACTGACGTGGTGACAGCGGGTCTGCACGAGCCACCCAAAGCGTTAGGCGACCTCAAGCTGCTGGCTGGGGTGCGCAACTTTCCACAGCGGGTCAAGTGTGCGATGCTGGCGTGGCGGGCTTTTGAGCAAGCCTCGCAACAGGCGCCAACCCCGGGCCCTGAGGGCGGCATTGTTTCCACGGAGAACCACGCACCCCACTGCGCATAAAGGGCGCCCCCGGTCGGACGGGGGCCCCTGAGGCGAGCACTCTCCAGCCCGCTGAATGGGTTCGCCCAAGTGTATTGCTAGCCGCCCCCATAAGCGCTATCTTCCAGCGTTCAGGCCGTTCACCCCAGACGCCATGCCATCCAAGAGTCCCAAATCTCCCAGAACGCGGCTTTCCGCCTGCGCTCTTCCGGCGTGGTCCGCGGCCATTTCCTTGCGGAATCGACGGAGCGGTAAGCAGGGGGGATTTACGCTCACAGAGGTAGCACTTGCCATGGGGATCTTCTCCTTCGCGCTCGTGAGCATGATCGGGCTCCTCTCGGTGGGGCTCAAAAACTCCAGAAAAGCCAACATACAAATAGCGGCGTCCAATTTGATGTCTGCAATCGCCTCTGACATCCAGTCTTCCACCCGGGTGGTCAAAGGGGGCATCTACTCCTACACCTCACCCAGGCTCGAAATTACCGCCTCCGTGGACGCCAAGGGAACAGTGACCGGGGTAACCCCCGGCAAAAAGATTTTGGACGAAAGCGCTTCCCCTCCGGGGGTGAGCAGTCAAAACCCACTCTCAAAGGTCTTCAGCGTGAACTTTGCCGCAGCGAGTGCGGGAACCACAGCCATCCGAGTAACGGTGCAATGGCCTGTCCCGACCGGGGTTTCCTCCACTATCGCGCCGGAAGGCTCGTTGGATGCGCTCATTCCTCTACCTACTCCCTAATTTATGGACGCGCACCTCCCAGTCCACCGCTCCTCCCGTGCCAGTGCGGCCTTCACTCTGATCGAACTGATGGTTTCGATCGCCGTTTTGGGATTGCTGGGAGGAATGGTGATGCAGTTGCTCGGCTCGGCTTCGCGGTTGACCTCCAATTCGCGCAAAACGGGGGACTGTGACACGGAAGCGCGCTTCGTTCTCGACCAGATTTCGGCGGATCTTTCCCGCCGGGTCCGCCGCCCCGATGTGGACGCATTTGTGGGGAAGCTCAAGGGAGACGATCTCCTTTATTTTTTCGGTGAAACACCCGGTTACTCCCCTACGTTGACTGCGCAAGAGCGCAGCACCATCTCTCTGGTCGGCTATCGGTTGAAGGCCCCGACCGAAGAGGGCGGCCACTACGCGCTCCAGCGCTACGCGAGAGCACTGCCCTGGGCAAGTACGACAAAAGACATCGCGATGCCTTTTGTCGTGCTGACTGGGACCCCGAGCAAACCGCTTCCCGCTACAACTCTCTCGGGTTCGTCGGGAACAGGTGCTGGGGGCTCGTTCCCCAAGGTGTTGAGCCAAGACAAAGCGGAGGATGTGTACTATCAAACGATCGGCGAAAACATTGTCCGCTTTGAGATTTCACTACTGCGCAAACCAAACTTTTCCAATCCCGCAAAGCCTGTCCCGGCGCGCCTGCTTTCTGATGCCGAAGTCCCCGCCGAGTTGGCCCAATACGGATTCAGTAACATCTCTGCATTGATTGTCACAATTGGCGTAGTGGACGCACAATCGAGCCTTAGAGTTTCAGCGTCTGCAATCAATTCACTTGAGCTCTCGGATACGATGCCTGCTGGGTTCCCGTTGTACCCACTTGACCAGTGGAACAAAGTATTTCTTGGAAAACTCAATTCTCTTCCGAAGACTCTTTCAGGTGGCCTGCGTTTCTATCAGCGTGCGATCCAGATGTAGCGGTTCCCTGTCTTTCGGAAGAGCGGTGACACCCGTCAAAGGCGGGCAATAAAAAACCCCGCGGTGACCTGAGTGAAGAAAACAGGGTGCGGGGTTTTCTTATGCAGCCATATCCCCCTGAGGGGGAGGGCCTGAAACCTCAGTTGTTACGTGTTCAACGAATACTTCATCGACCGCTTGGCTCCGTGAGTCTTCATGAAATCCCTCTGCTTGGCCTTGAAGGTGGCAAATCTTGGCCCCTTGAGGTCCGCGTTCTTAAGGATTTCGGCAGCGGTGTAGGACTCTCCCGGCTTCATGAAGGAGCGGAGTGCAGCAATGATCTGCTCGTCCTCTACCTTGTCACGGCGTTTCCGCTTGCCCGCACCCAGACTGTGGGAGGATTGGGCGACATGCCCAAGCTGGCGTAACGCCCGGTCAATATCGTCTAGTTCGCTTTGGACTCTTGAGAGAACCTCTTCCCTTTTGTTCCTTAAATGCTTAACTTGTTCGTCTAATAGTTGTTTTATTTTTTCGGATTCGCTCATGGGATAATTTTGAGTTTGGAGTTTTCGAACTTAATCGGGGCAGGGGGGCGGTTTTGAATAAAAACCAACCTGACGTTTATTCTTAAACGGCTGATTTAGTCAAAAGAAATGAAAACCAACCTTCGCACGCTCTAGTTTCAAGGGGGTTCGAGAACTTGGAACCTT
The DNA here is from genome assembly GCA_947478975.1 of Chthoniobacteraceae bacterium. GTDB lineage: Bacteria > Verrucomicrobiota > Verrucomicrobiia > Chthoniobacterales > Chthoniobacteraceae > Chth-196. The sequence goes on along the minus strand of CANJYI010000012.1, from coordinate 9,357 downwards.
CGGCAGGAACAAACGTTCTGCCATCGGAAACAGCGTGCCCCCAATCAAAGAAAGTGGAGTGCGCTGCGGGGGGCTTTTCGGCGTGGAATGCTTCGTGCGCGGCGAGGAGGTGCTCTTCAGCGAGGTGAGTCCGCGGCCGCACGACACGGGATTGGTGACCTTGGGCAGCTAAGCGCTTTCGGAGTTTGCGTTGCATGCGCGGGCAATTATGGGGCTGCCCGCACCGGGCATTCCCGTTCTGCACGCCGCCCACAGCGTGGCGCTGTTGGGGCACCTGGACGAGGTGCCAGTGATCGAAGGCGTGGCGGAAGCCCTGGCCGTGCCCGAAAGTCAGGTGCGTCTTTTCGGTAAGCCGGAATGCCTCGGACACCGGCGTCTGGGGGGGCGCAATTGCCACCAGTGCGGATGCCCGTGAGGCTCGCGAGCGTGCTTTGGCGATGGCGGCATGCATCCGGATCAGTGCCGCCCTGTAGGCGCGTAGCCCCTGCAAAAACCGAGCCGGCCCCTTTGGAAAAGAGGGCCGGCTCTGCTTTGACGTTTTGGAGGAGGTGGTTCCCCTCCGGGTGGTAGGGCTTGCGGGGCCTACCCTGCGGCGTGCTCCTCCGGGGAGGCGGCGCGGGTCGCTATCTTGTAAACACGCTGGATACCCGCGTCTTCCCGGATGCGTTCCGGGAACGTTTCGAAGGAGGCCGGGTCTTGATGCACCAGGGGGCCCCACTGCTTGCGCATCGCATTCTGGAGCGGCTCAAGGTCCAGCAAACTGGCAGGCACCTGCATGTAATTCATCCGGTCCTCGGCAATCTTCTTGGCCCAGTAGGAAGCACGCAACTTGCGGATGCCGCCGTTTTTGAGCTCCTTTTTGGTGAGTTCTTCGTCCTGAAGGTGGGGCGCTGACTGGACGCGTCCCTCGACCGCCGCCTGTTTGTTGCGGCGCGCTTCCAGACGCTCCTTTGCCTCCAGCTTCGCCTTCCAATCCGCGAGGGAAGGGGCGGCGTGCAGTTCTGCGGGAATCCGCTCCCAGGGAATTTGTCCTGCGAGCAGGGCCGCGGTCCATTCGGTGGCGGCCAGTTCCAGGAGGTCCGGTTCGGTGCGGAAATCCTCCGGAGAAAGCTGGAAATACGACCAGTGGCGGCGGACCAACTCCGTGATCCCGCCGTAAGCGGCATCGGCGATCATGGTGTGGTCGCGGGCGGCTGCGTCCAGATGGGTGAAGAGCCAGGGGGCGTTCCGGAGTTCCACAAGCGAGGCCACAGCGCGTTGGCGGTTCCAGTGGTTGCTGTGGCGCCAGAGATCCAGCGTGGCCCGGGTCACGTTTGGCTGCGCGGCGACCTCCGCAAGGGAGGCCGGAAGCTGCGCGGAAAGCTTCTGTTTTCCGAGCCACGCCACGCGGACGCGTTCGAGCGCGCGCACTTCTTCGTGGACATCGGGCCATTTGACATCGCCCTTCTGGATCCGCTGGATCCAAAGGTCGGCGGCCTGTTCGACAAGGCTTTCCTCAGAGTGAAAGGGCTCTGGCAGCGCGTTCCAGCTTTCCAGTCCCTGGGCAGCCAGCCACGCCGACCAGCCTTTTCGCATGGCGTCGTGCACTTCAGGTTCGGTACGGATCTCGGCGGGCACGTTTCTGAGCGCCTGTTCGTTTCCGACGCTCACCGCTCCGCAGTGGTAGTGCTTGCGCGCGGCCGTCGCCTCCGGGGCATGGCGCAGTTCCGGCGGAATCTGGTAGGAGGCCATGGGCTCTGTGGAGAGCTTGTGGAGCCACGGCTTGGCCCAAGCTGTGCGGGCTTCGTCGCTGTCGCGCAGTTGCGCCGGGATTTTATCGAACGAAACCGTATCCGCCGCGAGAAGCCGGATCCACGGCCTGGACCAGGCTTGAAGGGCGTCCGCCCCTGTTTGGAAGCGTTGGGGAAGGTGTTCGAAGGGGATGGCGTTCTGCTCGTAATGCTTGAGCTCGTGGCCACGGTGGAGCGCTCTGAGGGCGGGTTCCGTCCGCAGGTCCGCCGGGACGTCGGTGTGGTAGATGCTGGGGTTGGCCTCCAGCAGGGTGCAGTAGTGCGCGACAACCTCTCCCAGTAGGGCAAGCAGGCTGTCCAGTTGCGCAGTGTCCGCCTCTCTCAAGCGGGACTCCTGCAGGCGCTGGAGGCGTTTCCAGATGAAGGCGGGTACTTCCAGCAGCCTCCCGTGAGCCTTTGCCACTTCCAAAAAGTGCACGGAATGGCCGCTGCCGTTCGGAAGCAGGCTTTCCCGGGTGAAACACGTTTCGGGGATCTGGTTCAGGTGACCGCCGGCGGCTGCCGCGCCAAAAACGTTCATGGTCCTGCCAGGAAAGACCGTTTGGGGAAGGGCGGCGGCTTCAGTGAGCAAGGCCTCGAGTAGGGCTTGCGCTTCCTCGGCTTCCGAGTCCGCAGAGTCGGCTTTGGAGTTGGCCGGTTTGGACAGCTTGCTCACGAAAAATTTGTCCATCAACCCGTGCAATGCAACCAGGTGCACCTGCGCCTCGCCGGGGGCGCTCCCTGCTGGGCTTCCTTCGGGATGCTCGACGGCGAGAAGCCTCTGGCGCGAAAGCTTGCGGAGGCGCGCGAGCAGCTGGGCCTGGGGCGAGTGGTCTCCGTGCTGTTCTGGGGCATGGTGCGCGGAGGAATCTTCCTCAGCGTGTTCATGCACCGCCACCGCAGCAGGAGCCGGGGTCTCGTTGAGAGGAGCCTCGTGGGCTGGGTCCGCGGAAGGAGTGGAGTGGGTGTCAGGAGTGCTCATCTGGGGTGTAATTGGCGGAATTGACGGAAAGGCGGGAAAGTCGAAAAGGGCGGCAAAAGGCCACTCCCTTTATTTTGTCAGAGTGGGCCGCTTCGCAAGGGTAAACCCATTCGCGTTCCGGCGCCAGAGCGGCTGTATGCCTGATTTTTCTACTGTACTTTTTCGCGGCTTCTCTAGGTTAGGAGGAATGAAGGCCACTCTGCTTTTGAGTTTTTTGCTGCTCGGTACTTTGCCCGGACTCAGCGGGGCTGATGTGCAGGAGGATATCCGGCGCCTGACCCAGGTGGGCCCCGAGGGGGCCGGCAATGAGGCGGCCAGCGAGGCTTGGAAAAATGTGGCCGGAGCCGGCCCCGGAGCGCTGGCACTGGTGTTGGGCCAGACTGGGAAGACCGGAGCCGTCGCGGACAACTGGCTGCGGCTTGCGGGGAACGTCATCGTGGACCGGGCGCTGAAGTCCGGGGGGAAGCTGCCCCTTGCGGAGCTGGAGACCTTCGTTCGCGAGACTGCCAACCTGGATGCGGCGCGCCTGCTCGCCTTTGATCTGCTCGCTCAGGCCGATCCGGCCAAGGCGAAGGCTCTGGAGCTTACCCTTACAGACGACCCGGTCCAGGCGTTGCGCCGCGGGGCGGTGGCTCATCTCATCAGCGCCGCCGCCGCCCTCGAAGGGGAGGCCGCGAAAAAGGCTTACCAAGACGCGTTGCGGGTGGTGCGTGACGAGGACCAGACCAAGGCCGTGGCGGAGGCGCTCAGAAAAATGGGCGAGACGGTGGACCTGCCCAAGCACTTTGGATTCATCACCCGCTGGGACATCATCGGGCCTTTCGACAACACAGAGCGAAAGGGGTTTGACGCACAGTTCGGGCCAGAGAAGGACCGGGCGATGGCTTCAAAATACGAGGGCAAGACCGGGAAGGTTTCTTGGAAGCAGTACGAATCCACCGACGAGTACGGGAAGATCGACTTCAACAAGCCCCTCACCCCGCTGAAGGATGCCACAGCCTATGCGATGGCTAGTTTTGAGTCGCACGAGGAGCGCGAGGTCGAACTGCGCTTGGGTTGCAAGAATGCCTGGAAAGTCTGGGTCAACGGCGTGCTTCTTTTCGGCCGGGACGAATACCACCGCGGACAGCGGATGGACCAGTACAAGCTCAAGTGCCGGATGCGCCAGGGCGCAAACACCATCTTGGTCAAATGCTGCCAGAACGAGCAGACCGAGTCCTGGACGGCCGAATGGGAGTTCCAATTACGCGTGTGCGACAGCACCGGCACCGCGTTGCTCTCCTCCTCCTCTCTGTTTGACGGCCTCAAACCCGACTCCAAACCGAACCGCTAACCTCACGTCCCCTCCCTATGCGCTCCCTTTCGATGTGCCGTTCCTTTTTCCGATTCACCGCGGGTGTGTCCCTCGCCTGTCTGGCAACCGCCGCCCCGCTGCGCGCCGCTGACTGGCCCGCCTTCCGCGGTCCTTCCCACTCAGGCCATGCGGCGGACGCGGTCATTCCCAAGGAGCCCAAAATGAGTTGGAGCGCCAAACTTCCCGGGCGCGGGCTTTCCAGCCCGATCATCGTGGGTGACAAAGTGTTTGTCACCGCGGCGGACGGGGCCGGGCAAGAGAAGCTGCAGGTGCTCTGTTTCCAGAAGCGCGATGGCGCGCCGCTTTGGACGCGGCAACTCACGGCTACGGGGCGGACGATGACGCACGTGAAAACCTGTGTGGCGGCCAGCACCCCTTGCAGCGACGGGCGTCTGGTTTTCGCCCTGTGGAGTTCCAACGACCTGGCCGCTTTTGACCTCGATGGAAACCTTGTCTGGCTGCGCGGACTGACCGCCGATTACGCCAATGTGAGCAACAGCCTCGGAATGGCCTCCTCGCCGGTGGTCGTGGGCAAGACGCTGGTGGTCGTCATCGAAAACGACAGCGAAAGCTATTCTCTGGGGATCGACACCGCCACGGGGCGGAACGTGTGGAAACTGGAAAGACCGCGCTCTGCCAACTGGACGAGTCCGGTGCCGTTGCCTGCCCGGGACGGTGCTCCCGAGGGGGTGTTGTTGCAGTCGGCCAAGGGGGTGCTGGCGGTGGAGGCTGCCACGGGCAAGAAGCTTTGGGAGTTCGGTCCCTCGGCGTCCTCGATGAGCTCGAGCCTTGTGGAGGGGGGTGTCGTCTACGTGCCTGCCGCCGGAATCACGGCGCTCGCCTTGCCTGCGGCCGGGAAGGAGCCCGCCACGGTGTGGAATGCGCGCCAGGTCAATCCTTCGACGATCAGCCCGCTTCTGCTCAAAAGCCGTCTCTTCAGTGTGAACAACGCCGGAATTTTGACCATGGCGGAGGCGGCCACTGGAGACGTGAAGTGGAAGCTGCGTTTGACGGGGCCCTTCAGCGGTTCGCCTGTCGGAGCAGGGGACCGGGTCGCCCTGGTCAGCGAGAAGGCGCTCGTGCAGATCGTAGACGCCAACGCCCCGGAGGGCGCTGTTTTGGGACAACTCCAGTTGCCGCTCAACGCGCAGACTAAGGAGCTTACCCTCTGCACCCCCGCATTGAGCGGAGGCCAACTGTTTGTCAGGACGGACTCCACCCTGTGGTGTCTGACTGAGTAGCAGAGTGGGGACAGGGTGTCCCGCGCGTGATTTTGAGCGAGAACCCCGGCTTGCTCAGGGGCGTTGGGGACGACTCCTGGGCGAATGGCGTGCAGAGCGCTCGCTTCCCGCTGCGGGAGGGCGCTGGGAGGCGGGCTTCTCCGCATGGGGCCCGGGGACTGGCCGTTTGAACGGCGGCCGCTCAGTGGCGTTTCGGCTGGATGCCGGCCGTTCAGGGGCGCGACGCTTGGATGTCGGCCGTTCGGGGGCGCGACGCTCGGATGTCGGCCGTTCAGGGGCGCGACGCTCGGATGTCGGCCGTTCGGGGGTGCGACGCTCGGATGTCGGCCGTTCAAAATTACGCTTGGAAACGGGCCGCCGGTCGGCTGCCAGGCGACGGGTGGGCGTTGGTTCCGCTGCAGCCCTTTCTTGGAAGGGCCGGGCGCCAGAGGTCCGCGCGGGTTCGTCCGTCCTATTCAAAGGGGCGCGCATCGGTCTGGGCGTGTGCCTGCGTGGTGCGGGGCGGTGCTCCGGGGAACGGCCTGCCTTCAGGTCGGAGATTTCCTTGGCGGAGAGCATGCGCCACATGCCGGGACGCAGTTTGAGAATCCGCACTGTGGCGATGCGGGTACGCCGCAGATTTTCCACCTCGTAGCCGCAATCATAGAGCATGAGGCGGATCTGGCGCTTGATTCCCTGCGAGAGAATGACCCGGATCTTGATTGGAGAAATCTGGGTGATTTCGTCCATCTTTGCCCGACCTCCTTCAATGTGAAAGCCTCTGAGGAGCTTTGCTGCGTGGGCGGGGTCGAAGGGTTTGTCGAGGGTGACCTCGTATTCCTTTTCGACCTTGAAGCGCGGATGGGTCAGCGCCAGAGAAAGCTCCCCGTCGTTGGTCACAATCAGCAGGCCCTCGCTTTCCTTGTCCAGTCGGCCCACATGGTAGACGCGGGGCCAGTCGTCCGGCAGAAGGGCAAAGATGGTGGGGCGGTCCTTTTCGTCCTCGGCTGTGCAAAGCACGCCCTTGGGCTTAAAGAGCACTGCATGGACGATTTCCTGCGGGCTGACGATCTTGCTGCCGACTTTGACCACGTCCCCGGGGGCGACGAGCGTTCCGAGTCCTTCCACGGGGCGGCCGTTGATTTTGACCCGGCCCTCCTCGATCAGACTTTCGACACTGCGTCGGGAGCCCAGGCCTGCGGCGGCTAAATAACGGTTGATTCGAATCATGGAAAGGGGTGCGGAAGGGGGGAAGCGAGAGCCCACTATCGGTCAAAGGCACCGATCGGGCAACAACTGGCTCCCGAAGCTTGCAAAGGGTCGGCGGCGCCTGCCACAAAGGTGGGCTCACAAAACCTTGTTTCCCCCGCGAGTAGCCTGATGAATCCAAGAGGCGCCATCCCTCGAAAAACCGTTTACCGTCTTTCTTTGTATCACAGAATCCTTCAAAGGATGCGATCCAATCAGGTCGAGACGGTTTCTTCCGCGACCTTGGCAAAGGTGACGGGGGTCAATTCGGCGCAGTTGCGCAAGGATCTGGCGCATCTGGGCCACACGGGAACGCGGGGCTTGGGCTACAATGTGGAGACGCTTTGCACAAAGCTCATCGAGGTGATGGGCTCGGCCAGCCTGCAGCCGGTCATCCTCGTGGGGGTCGGTCAACTGGGCTCGGCGCTGCTTGGATACGACGGGTTTGAGCGGGAGGGTTTCGAAATCGTGGGCGCGTTCGATCTGGACCCCGCCCGGACCCGGCCCCGGGGCCAAAAGCTCAAGACGCTTCCCATGGAAGACCTCCCTGAGTTCGTGAAGGCGCGCGGAATCAAAATAGCGATTCTGACGGTGCCTGGCCATGTGGCGCAGGAAGTGGCCAACAGCCTTGTGGCAAATGGCATTCAGGCGATACTCAATTTTGCTCCCGCCGTGTTGAAGGTCCCCGAGAACGCAGTGGTCAGCGCGGTGAATCTGGCGGCGGAATTGGAGAATTTGAGCTACTTTATCCGGTGAAGGAAGAGCCCGGGCAGACGCAGTGCGGGCCGGAGGGTGCGCTTCGGGACCGGGTGGAGATGCTCTGCCTTGGCGCTCCCCGGTTGAGCTTGGACCTCACCTTGCAGAGTGGCCAGGCCTTTCACTGGGTCCGGGAAGGGGACGGTTGGCTGGGAGCGGTGGACCAGCGCGCGGCTTACGTTGAAATGCGGGGGGACGAACTCTGGAGCGAGGCTGGCTCGGCCTCCGCGGTTGCGGACTACTTTGCTCTGGACCACCCGCTCGAACAGATTGAACGGAGTTTCCCGGCCGAGGTGGCCATGCAGGAGTCGCTCCAATTTTGCCGCGGCATGCGGATCCTGCGGCAGCCGCGCTGGGAGGCCCTTGCGACCTTCATCACCTCCTCCATGAAGCAGGTGGCCCACATCGCCCAGATTTCACACACCCTGCGCCAACGGTTTGGGACCCCGGAGCGGCTCGGCGGCCGGATGGTCTACGCCTACCCCTCGCCCGCCGCGCTCGCTTCGCTGGAGGAGGCTGACCTGCGCGCCTGCGCCCTGGGGTACCGCGCCAAGAACCTGCTCGCCTCCGCCCGGCTGATTGCCGGGGGCGAGGTTAATCTGGAGGCCGTGGCTGCGATGCCCGATGCGGAGGCCCGGCGGGAACTGGAGCGCCTGCCCGGGGTGGGGGAAAAGGTGGCCAATTGTGCGCTGTTATTCGGCTTTGAACGGTTGAGTTCCTTCCCCGTGGACGTCTGGATTGAGCGGGTTTTGCGGGAAAAATACTTCCCGAAGCGGAAAAACGTGACCGCGGCAGTGTTAAGAACATTTTGCGCAAAGGCGTTTGGGCCTTACGGTGGATACGCCCAGCAGTATCTTTTTCACCATGCCCGTTTGACGTGGAAAAAGAAGGCCGCCCCCGTGCTCAAGCGCGGGTCAGAGCAGTAATCAGTCATGAAAGTTGAAGTCATCTTACATCCAGCAGAGTTCAGGGATTTTGCCGCCAGCGCACATCCCGGGACCGTTTGCGTGGTGTTTGACGTGCTGCGTGCAACTTCCTCGATGGTCACCGCCCTCGCGCACGGGGTCAGCGCGCTGCTTCCCGTGGCCACCGTGGAGGAGGCGTTTCTTTTGAGAGACCGGACGCCGGGGGCGTTGCTGGGCGGCGAACGACACGGGGACCGCGTCGAGGGGTTTGATTTGGGCAATTCCCCAGCCGAATACTGCCAGCGGCAGGGGGCCACCATCGTCATGACCACCACCAACGGCACCGGGGCGGTGCAGGCGTGCAAGGGGGCTGATTGCGTGCTCATTGGCGCCCTGCTGAATTTGGACGCCGTCGCGCGCGCGGTCGCCGAGCGGGGAGCGGAGCGACTCGTGGCGGTTTGCGCGGGTACCGGCCCCGACGTTGCTCTGGAGGACGTTTGGGCAGCTGGGGCGTTGCTCGAGCACTTTGGGGACGCCGCCCGCTTTGACTGGAGTGATTCGGCGCGCTGTGCCCACGCTTTGTATTCCCAGTGGTCCAACCCTGAGGCCACATTGCGCGCCTCCGCCAATGGAAGAGCACTCCTGGCCAAGGGGCGCGACGCAGACCTGGAATGGTGCGCGACGCTCAACCTGTTTGGCGTCGTGGGCGAATTGCGGGACGGCGCGGTGCAGGCGCTCCTGAAAAAAGAGGGGGGCCGGGGATGAGGTGGGAACTGCCACACTTTGCCCGGCGCGCCATCAATGCATTGCCGGATGTGAGCGGACAGTCGGGCGAGAAGCAGGCCTTTGTGGGGGGCGTGGCATCCGTGCTGTTTCACATCCTGCTTTTGGCGCTCTGGGCCCTTTCGCAGGAGGGGTGGATGGGGAAACTTTTGATCAACCTTCCGCGCCGGGAGGTGGCCGTCGAAATGGTGATCCAGATGGCGCCGCCGCCGGCCGTGGAGCGGCAGGTGGTTCCCCTGGACCAGTTGCCTGAGAAGACGCGCATTGACTCCGAGGGGTTGGCTAAGGCGAACGCTCCGGTGGCGAACGCAAAGTTTCAATCGGACCAGAACTTGGAGGC
>CANJYI010000011.1 GCA_947478975.1 Chthoniobacteraceae bacterium | reverse complement strand
AAGAACTGCCCCAGCCTCTACCGCCTCACCGATCCGCAGGGCAAGGAGCGTCTTTGGATCTTTGCCGCACGCACCTTGACCGATAAGGAGAACCCCAGACCCATCCAAGGCCGGAACGAGGGCTTTATGCCGCGGATCGTCAGCGAGGACAACGGGAAGACTTGGCGCGAGCTGCCGCCCATCGGTGGACGCATCTCCAAGGACGATCCTTTCCGCAACATCATGACCTTCTCCAGCATCGTCCGGCTCAAGGACGGTTCCTCCATGGGATTCTTCCACCGCGGCAGCGGAATAGGCGAGGAAGGCACTTTGCAGGTGCTCCAGTCCGTCACGCGCGATGGAGGATTCACCTGGTCGGAGCCCGTCATCGCCTGCGACGGCACCAAGCTCGACGGCAAGCACCCTTGCGAACCGTACGTCTTTCGTTCTCCCGATGGCGGCGAACTCTGCTGTCTCATGCGCGAGAACCGCCGCAGCGGCACGAGTCTCGTCATGTTCAGCCGGGACGAGGGCAAGACCTGGTCGGAGGCCGTCGATGCGCCCTGGGGACTCACCGGCGACCGCCATCATGGCGTCCGCCTCCCCGACGGCCGTCTTGTGATCGTCTTCCGGAACGCCTCTCCGAACGCTAAGGACAAAGGCGGGTTTATCGCCTGGGTAGGCACATACGACGACATCAGGCAGGGCAAGCCCGGACAGTACCGCGTCAGCCTGCTGAAGACATTCAAGGACGGCTTTTATCCCGGAATCCACTTGCTGCCGGACGGCACGATCGTTGCCACCACCTACGCGAACTACCGCAAGGAGGACTCCGGCTGTTCCATCGTCAGCATCCGCTTTAAAATAAGCGAGGTCGACGGGATGTCCCAGGCCGCCAAGCCTCTCACGAACTCCATCGGCATGACGCTTGTGCAGATCGAGGCGGGCACGTTCATCATGGGACAGGACGGGCCTGCTGTGTCCGGCAACGGCAACATGGCGACGCATCACGCAGAGTTCGGCGCGGCGGACTGGGACGAGAAACCGGCGCACCGCGTTGGAATTACACGCCCGTTTTACATGGGCTCCACGGAAGTCACGCTCGGCCAGTTCCGACGCTTTGAGCCGGGGTTTCGCGCAGGCAAAGGAGCGGAGGACGAGGCCGTGGAAGGCGTCTCGTGGACCAAGGCCGTGACGTTCTGCGAATGGCTTTCAAAGAAGGAGGGCAGAACCTACCGCCTGCCGACGGAGGCGGAATGGGAGTACGCCTGCCGTGCCGGCACGGACACGCTGTATCATACTGGAGGGATGCTTCCGGAGGGACATCAAAAGTGGTTCGGCCGGAGCGGATGGCGGGAGCTGTATTTTCCAGACGGCCCCTTGCCGGCGGAATACTCGATGAGGGAAGGGGCTGTCTCCCTGCGCGTTGCGGAGACGGCGCCCAACGCATGGGGGCTCCACGACATGCACGGCAACGTCGCGGAGTGGTGCGCGGACTGGTACGGCCCCTATGATGCTGGGGATCAGTCGGATCCGCTGGGAAGGAGCAACGGCGACTTCCGTGTGTTTCGAGGCGGGGCCCATTCCCAGCTGACGCGCATGGTTCGCTCGGCGAACAGGGGAGGCTGGATTCCCGACGCGGCCGTTCCTGGCGTAGGTTTCCGGATTGTGCAGGGCGAATGGCCTGCCGGCGCGCACCTGCCTGAGCCGGCCCCGCCCCTTAACGGGCGGAACGTTTCCCAACATCTGGCGGAAGTGGCGCTAGCGGAGGGAGTGGCTCCCTACATGGAGGGCCCGCGGTTTTACCGGCAGATTCCTCCGGGCCAGGTGGGACCTCTCTTTACTCGTCACAACCACAGTCCCGGTCTTGTCGAATGTCCCAACGGCGATCTTCTTGCCACGTGGTTTTCGTGCATCAGCGAACCGGGGCCGGAACTATGCAACGCCGCCAGCCGGCTGCGGTTCGGTGCGAAGGACTGGGAGGAGCCCTCCCCGTTCTGGGACGGACCGGACATCAACGACCATGCACCAAAACTTTGGTGGGACGGCAAGGGTACGCTCTTCCACATGGTCTTTGCCCACGGCATGCCAAACGTCCTGCGCACTTCGGGGGATAACGGCGCGACATGGTCCAAGGCGCGCCTCTTTCCGATGAGCGGAGAGTTTGGCAATGCTTTGATCCGCAGCTCCTCCGGGGTGCTTGCGATCTCTCTCGACGGAGCGTCGCTCGTCGTCAGCGAGGACGGTGGCGCCACTTGGAGACCGACGGGCAAGACGCGCGGCCGGAGAGAGCTGCGCCCCGGTGAGGGCGGCCCGTGTCTCGCGGGGATCCATGCTCCGCTGGTGGAGTTGAAAGACGGCCGCATCATGGCCATGGGGCGATTCGACGACGTGGCCGACCAGCAGCGCTTTGCATTCAAGATGCCCGTCAGCTACACGGCCGACCTCGGCGAGACCTGGACCTACGAGGCGTCTGAATTCCCGGTGGTCAGCAGCACGCAGCGCCCGGTGCTGCTCCGCCTGAGGGAGGGGCCGATCCTGCTTTGTTCGTTCACCGACCAGGCGCGGGATCTGAAAAAGGGATTGGGAGGCAAGGGGCTGAATTTTCCCGGCACGGACGGCGCGTTTAATGGCGTAGGCCTATTTGCAGCGGTGAGTTACGACGAAGGAAAAACCTGGCCTGAGCGCCGGCTTGTCGTGGGTCCGGGCGAGGGCTTCACGAATGCAAACGGAGTCCCGCCGAACACGAACGGGTACCTGGCGGCCACGCAAACCCGGGACGGACGCATTCAGCTGATCACAAGCAGCAAACACTACACATTCAACCTCGCCTGGGTGAAGGCGCTGCCCGCGCCCCCGAAGAAATAAAACGCCGAAAAGCCGGCTGCCGCTTTTCATCCAGTCACGACCACGTAATCCATCATGAAGCCTTTTGTGACGCCCCCTCACGGGAAGTTGCTTTCCCGTTGTGCTTCAAGCCGACGTAGCCCCGTCTTTGCCTTTGGAGCTTAGCCCGCAATGCTGATTCGGTCCCTCCCACCATGCGTACGTAAAGAGGAAATTCCTGCTATGCGAAATCAGGCACCGGGGCATGTGGCAGAGGTCAAATGTAGGCGGCATTGGCTATGCGTATTGAAAACCAGATGCGCGATGGTTTTAATAAATATTCGCGAAGGCTTTATGCCATATCCAGCACCCACCCGCAAAAGCACTTCCCGTCTCATGAAACGCGCCCTCCTCCTATTGCTCAGCCTTGCCACGCCAGTCATCGCCGAGACTTGGCCATTGGACCGAGAGGGGGAGGCGGTGCTTGTTCGCGGCAACGCGAAGCCCACTGCAGGTGCCTCTGGCCAGAGTTTGGTGCTGGATGGCAAGTCGTTGATTGAACTGCAAGACAGCGCAAGGCTGGGCAGCAGCACGTTCACCGTTTCGCTTTGGTTTAATCCGCATGAGCTTATCGGTGCGCAGCAGGTGCTCGCCGGCAAGAACCGCTACTCGCGCAAGGAACGCCAGTGGAGCCTCACCATTGAGCCCGACGGCCGGTTAAAGGCACACCTGCAACAGGGCGGCTGGAGCACGATTTCCTGCGCGGAACCCCTCACGGCGGGCGCCTGGCACCGCGCCGTGCTGGTGGTTGATTCCGGCAGGGCTGCACTCTTCCTAAACGGCAAGCCCGTGGGCGAGGTGAAGCTCAAGACGCCCATCGCAGCCACGGACGCCCCCGTCACTCTTGGCGGAATCTGGGATGCCAACAGCGTGCGCCAGGCCTTCCTCGGCGCTCTGGACGAATTCACCTATCAAGCCGGCGCCGTGAGTGCGGAGGAAATCGCCGCCGGTTACCGGCCTGTTTCCGCAAGGCACGCACTGCCGAAGTTGGCAGCAGCCGCGTGGCCGCTCTGGGACAACACGCAGACGCTCCCGAAAGCCGCCGAACTGCCGCAGGTGGAGGGTGCGCGTTTCCACGTGATCAAAAAAGCGCGGCCCGACACAGACGGCTGCAATTTCACGCTCGGCGTGGGGCTCGCCTGGCACAAGGGCAGCTTGTACGCCTCCTACGCCTACAACAAAGGCACGGAGAACACTCCCACCGAGGAGGCGCACGTCCGCGTCAGCAGGGACGAAGGCAAGACCTGGGAACCAACGGTCGTGATGGACGCCGGCGAGGACGATCTTGGCGTCAGTCACGGCGTGTTTCTTTCGCACGGAGGCAAACTTTGGGCCTTCATGGGGGCCTTTCACGCCCACTCCCACCTCTACCACCGGGTTCACACCCGCGCCTATCTGCTCAATGAAACCACCGGCGCATGGGAGCCACAGGGCCCGGTCCTCAACGGCGGCTTCTGGCCCATGCAGGAACCACAGAAAATGGCGGACGGAAACTGGATCATGGCCGGGCTTCGCATCGGCGGCCAGTATGGCGAGGGAGGCAACCTCCCCGCCGTGGCTCTCAGCAAGGGGGACGACTTCACAAAGTGGGAACTGGTTGTCCTTCCCGCAGACCCGAACCTGGGCACGATCTGGGGCGAATCCACGGTCATCGTCGAGGGCGGACGCATCCTCAACATCTCCCGCTACGGCAAAAAAGCCCTCGCACTGCTCTCCCAAAGCGAGGACCACGGCCGCACCTGGACACCCACAGCGCCCTCCAACCTGCCCATGGCCACCAGCAAGCCCTACGCGGGCATCCTGAGCACCGGCCAGCGTTACCTTGTCTGCACCACCACAGGAGACACTGGGGGCGCGCGTGCTCCGCTGACCATCGCAGTCGGCAAGCCGGGCGAGGCGTTGTTCAGCAAAGTCTTCCTCGTCCGCCGCTCGGTTTTCGCTGAAGGCCCGGGCGTCTCCGCCCCGAACGCCGACTTCAGCTACCCCTACGCCGTCGAGCACGAGGGGCACCTCTACATCGGCTACACCCACAAGAGCCACATGGCGAACGAACTTGCCGTGGTGCCCGTGGCCAGCCTCAAAACCGGCCCCTGAAGTCAGGAGGTCTAGCCCTGCTTTGCACCGCCCTGGAGGGCCCGGTGAATAAGCAACCCAAGCGCGGCCCCGCAGAACTGGGCCGCGACAAACGCCGGCACACACCCGGGGGCGATTCCCGCAAACGTATCGGAAAACATCCGGCCGAAGGCGGCCGCGGGATTCGCAAAGGACGTCGAGGAGGTGAACCAGTAGGCGGCCCCTATGTAAGCGGCGACCAACGCACCCACCCTGTCGGCCGGGGCCCGCAGAATCACCAGCAGCAACCCCGCTGTGGCCACGGCTTCCGCCACCCACTGCCCCGAGCCGGTGCGCACCTTGGTCGAAAACTGCAACACGGGGAGCGCAAACATCAGGTGGGACAACCATGCCCCACTCACCGCCCCGAACAGCTGCGCCAGGGTGTACGGGAAAAAATGACGCCAAGGCAACTCCCCGCGGAACGCCATGACAGCCGAAACCGCAGGATTAAAATGCGCTCCGCTGACGGGCCCGAATACGCTGATGAGAAACTGCAGCCCCCACACGGTCGCCAAGGTGTTGCCCAGGAGCGCCACCGCGTCGTTGCCCGCAGCCAGCCGTTGCGCCATGATCCCGGAGCCAATGACGACGGCCAGCAGCAGGGCGGTGCCCAGCCATTCAGCGAAGAGTTTTTGGAGCAGGCGGTTCATCTTGGGGGCAGGATATAGGGAGCGCGGCCAACCCGCTGCAAGCTGGAATTGCCGGCCGGCCGGCGGGATACCGCCCCGACCCGCGGGCGGCGCGGCCTCCGCAGCCACAGCAGGCTGGCGCTGTCTGCGCACCCCGTGTAAGGTAAATGCTTACCAAAGGCATGTAAGGCCCAGGGGAAATAAAGAACGGAGCCCGCCTCGGCGGTCTAGTAGACACCGCGCTGGACTTCTCCACCGCGACTTCGTTTCACGGCTCGTGTCCGCCTGCCCGACCTCAACACAACCCTACTGCCAGCGTATTTTTTACCATGCCCTTTAAAGCCCTCGGTCTGCATCCCCTTCTGCTCAAAGCCATCCAGGAAACGGGCTACACCGAACCCACCCCCATCCAGGCCGCTGCAATCCCGGAAATCATTCTAGGCCACGACGTCATCGGCATCGCCCAGACCGGCACAGGCAAGACCGCCGCCTTCACCCTGCCGCTGCTTCACAGACTCCACAGCAACGCCCCCACCCGGGCGCGGATGACCCGCACTCTGGTCCTCGCCCCCACCCGGGAGCTGGTGGTGCAGATCGAGGAGAACGTTCACGCCTACGCCAAGCACGTTCCCATCCACATCACCAAGGTCTACGGCGGCGTCTCCGAACGCCCGCAGATCCAGGCGCTCAGAGGCGGAGCGGAAATGGTCATCGCCACCCCCGGCCGCCTGCTCGACCTCATGGGCCAGCGCTGCGCCGACTTCACCGGACTGGAACACCTGGTGCTGGACGAGGCCGACCGCATGCTCGATATGGGCTTTCTTCCGGCCATCCGCAGGATCGTCCAAGCGCTCCCCAAGAAGCGCCAGACCCTCCTTTTCTCCGCGACCCTTTCCAAGGAAATCGAATCCCTCACCCACGAGTTCCAGCATTCGCCCAAGGTGGTCCAGATCGGGCGTCGCTCCAATCCAGCCGAGACCGTGACCCAGCTGGTTTACGAGGTTCCCCGTCACCTCAAGACACAGCTGCTGTGTCATCTGCTCAACGACCCCGCCATGAACATGGTGCTGGTCTTCACCCGCACCAAACACGGGGCGGACCGCGTGGCCCGCCGACTTGACGCGCTCGGCATAAAGACGGGCACACTGCACGCCAACCGCTCCCAAAACCAAAGGCTGCGCGCCCTCGAAGACTTCCGCTCGGGCACAATCCGCGTGCTCATCGCTACGGACATCGCCGCCCGCGGGATCGACGTGGACGGCATCTCGCACGTGGTCAACCTCGACTTCCCGCCGCAGGTGGAGGACTACGTCCACCGGATCGGCCGCACGGGCCGGGCCAACGCCATTGGCGACGCCATCAGCTTCATTTGCGAAGACGACTACGGCAGCCTCCGGTCGCTGGAACGCTTCATAGGGCGCGGCATCGTGCGCAAGCGCGCCGAGGGCTTTGACTACAACGCACCCGCCCCCAAGCTTTCGCCGGAAGACGAAGAGCGGAGGCGCGCCCCTCGCGGCGGCGGCGGTGGCGGTCGCAGCGGAGGGCAAGGCGGCGGCCGAGGAGGCGACCCCAGACGGGGCGAACGCTCCGGCTCCTCGTTTGGCGGAGGCTCACGCACCGGCGGCCGGGGGCGCTGAGGCGCGGCGGACTTGCCGGCGGGGCGCGGATCTTTACTTGAAACGCCCCGGCGTTGCGGACTTCCATCCAATCCTTGCGCGGCGTCTAGCCGAGATTCGCCCTCCCCTCCCCCAGTTCATCCCACGCGTTGCCATGTACGCTCCCCTGTTGCGCCCCCTGCGCTCGATCCTTTTGGTTCTGCTCTTGTTGCGAGCGGGGGCTGAGGCGCATGTTTCCGACACAAGCCTGCTGCGGGTGCGGGTTCTGCCCGACAAGCTGCAACTGGAGGCAAACGTCGACCTGCTGACGCTCAACCGGGTGGTGAAACTGGATGCGGACGGGGACGGGTTGGTCACCCGCGCAGAGCTTTTGCAGGCGGCGCCCAAGCTGGAGGAGTTCTTCCGACAAAAGCTGCTGCTTAAATTTGGAGGGGGAACCCCCTCGCTTGGTCACGCGGCGGCACCTGAATGGCAGGCTCCGAAGGAAACCGCAACGGAGGGCGATTTGCAGTCCGTCCACGTCAACCTCGGCTTCGAGCGGGAACTTCCGCCGGGCACCAAGGGGTTCCGGCTGGAAAGCGCGGTCTTTGATGTGTTCGGCCCGACGCACAACGTGATTTTCGCAGTGGTGGAGGGGGACGCCACCCAACAGGCGGTGCTAACCCTCGAGACGCCCGGACTAGACTACGACTTTGCCACTCAGGGGAAGTCCGCCGCCGCGATGGAAACGGGCGGGACGACCTCCCTGTTCCAGCTCGGGGTCAGCCACATTTTGGAGGGGTACGACCACCTGCTTTTTCTGCTCACGCTGCTCGTGGCGGCAAGCGGCTGGAGACAGATGGTGGGGATCATCACCGCCTTCACCGCGGCCCACAGTGTGACCGTAGGGCTTGCTGTTTTCGGGGTGGCGCGCCTGCCTGAGAAGCTGGTGGAATGCACCATCGCGGCGAGTATCGCTTGGGTAGCCGCGGAGAACCTCTGGCGGGGCGGTGGGCGCAACCGCTGGCGGCAAACCTTCGCCTTCGGGCTGGTCCACGGGTTCGGGTTTGCAGGGGCGCTGATGGAATTGCAGCTGCCGCGCGAGGGACTGGCATGGAGCCTCCTGCTCTTCAATACTGGGGTGGAGGCCGGGCAGTTGCTGGTGGTTGCTCCGCTCTTTCCCCTGCTGCTCCTGTTGCGCCGGACGCCTTGGAGCGGGCTGGTGCAGAAGGTGCTTTCAGGCGCGGCGCTCGCCATGGCGCTCGTATGGGTGGCCCAACGCCTGGCCGGCTAATGACTCGGCGGGACGCTCGCCTTCCCGATCTGACTGGCTTGGCTACGCCCCCTTCAAAAAGAAGGAGCGGTGGCGTTCCGTCACGGTGAGCCCGAGGCGTTCCATCACTTGCATGAGATCCTCCCACACCTTGCGGCGCTCGCGCACATCGTCATTTCGGAGCAGGTACCGGGGGTGGAAGGTCGGCATCACGGGGATGCCCTCCACCTCGTGCCACTGGGAACGAAGGCTACCCATGGGAGTTTTGCCTCCGAAGAGCGCGTGCATGGCGCCCGCTCCCAGCGCGACGATGACCTTGGGCTGCACAAGCGAGATTTGGGCCGCCAAATAGGGCAGGCAACGCTCCAGCTCCTCGGGATGCGGCGGCCGCAGCGCCCCCGGTTCGCCCGGAACAAAGGGGTGACACTTCAGCACGCTGGTCGCGTAGACCTCCCCCATGGAAAGCCCCATGACTTTGAGCATTTTCTCGAGCAACTCCCCCGCCTCGCCCGCAAAAGGGCGCCCCTCCTGGTCCTCCTCTGCTCCGGTTGCCTCGCCGATGATCATCAGCGCAGCCTCCATGCTGCCTTGGCCAAAGACCACCTGCGCGCGGGCCGCAGCCAGATTCGGGCACTGGGTGCAGCCAACGGCCACAGCCCGCAAAGCATCCATGCGCTGGGCCGCGCTCCCCTCGCCCGCCAGAGCCAAGGGAGGCGGCAGCAGCGAGGCTCCCGGCCGAGGCGCAGGCTTCACCGCGGCTGCGGCTGGGGGCAAGGGTGCCGCCGATTGAAAGGCACTGGGAGCCGGTGCGGCTTGAGGCGGCACACCCTCCTTGAGGACGGGGGCAGAGGGTTCCAAGCGGCGGAGCACCGCCGGGGCAGCAGACTGCGGCCGCTCCAAAAGGGCGTGCAAGGTTCCGGCAGGTGCGTTCGCTCCCATTCCAGCCCGGCGTCTGGAGGACAACACATCAAAGACGAAATTCAGGGCGCTGGGAAAGGAGGCATCAGCCATAAAAATGAGAAAAATCGGAAGGGTTAGCGGGCACCACGGACGGCGTCCACAGAGGGCTTGGAAGCACCGGAGGTTTTGGCCCCCTCGGACAGGATCTCCTCCACGGCCGGATCCGGCGCCACCCCCAGATCCACAGCGCGGAAATAATGCCGGCGCGCGAGTTCGACTGCGCCGGGATGCCGCTGCAGGTAGAGTACCGCCAGATTGAAATGTGCCCCGCCATCGCCGGGCTCAATCTCCAGCGCGCGGCGCAGCTCCTCCTCTGCCGCCGAATACCACCCCTTCCTTGCCAAAGTCATGGCCAGCAGCCTGTGGCCCCGGGCATTGTTCGGTTCAAAGGCGATCACCTGTGCAAAAGCCCCCAAGGCATGCTCAAGGGAGCCCTGTTCCAGTACGGAAATCCCCAGGGCCAGCCAGACAGCGGGATTCTCCGGAGCCAGCCGCTGCGCCCTGCGGAGGTAGGCCTCCGCCTCAGGCCAGGACTTTTCGCGTTGCGCGATCCAGCCCAAATTCACGAGGGCGACGAGGTTTTCGGGCTGCCGCTCCAGCACGCGCTTGAAGCCGGCGCGCGCGGGGACGGTTTCACCACGCCCCATGGCGGCGGCGCTTTCTCTCAATTCAGTGGAGGCCAAAGCATCCTCGCCCGCCAACACACTGCTGGGGATCTGCAGGCGTCCCGTATCGAAAAAGGTTTCCTTGGAGAGGAGGTCCGAGGGCGTGCCGTCACGAAAGGGAACCAATTCGGAGGTGCCGGCCTGAGAACGTTCAAACCCACCGCCGTACAACAGGCTAAAAAAGCAGACGCCCGCCAGCAGCAGTCCGCCGGTTGGCCACTCCAAAGCCGCACTCAGAAGGGGAACGCGCATGGGGTTTCAGGCCCTGCCCCGCCCCATTTCCTCGGAGCGTTCTGCGGCGGCGCGCACTGCCTGGATAATACCAGCCCGGACCCCGCCAAGTTCGAGAGCCTCGACCCCGGCGATCGTGGTGCCCCCGGGGCTAGCCACCTGGTCGCGCAACACGGCGGGATGCTGGCCTGTTTGAAGCACCATTTCGGCGGCGCCGCTGAGGGTCTGGGCCGCCAACCGCAACGCCATATCGCGCGGCAAGCCCATGAGAACCCCCCCGTCGGCCAGCGCCTCAATAAAAAGAAACCCGTAGGCGGGGCCGCTTCCGCTCAAACCCGTGACGGCGTCGAGGAGGCCCTCCTTGACGCAGCAAACAACTCCCACCGCGCCAAACAACCGCTCCACCAGCGATGCATCGGCGGGGGTGGCGGCGCTTCCCAAAGCGTAGGCCGAGGCGGCGTGATGCACGAGCGCAGGCGTGTTGGGCATCACCCGCACCACGCGCACCTCCGGACCGGCAGCCCCCTGAAGCGCAGCAAGCGAGACTCCCGCGGCGATCGACACCACCAGCTTGCCGGCCAGCAGCGGCCGCAACGAGGCCATGACGGGCAGGGCGTCCTGAGGTTTCACACACAGCAGCAGCACCTCGCTGGCGACGGCCACTTCCTCGTTGGTCTGGAGCGCATGGATTCCCGTCGCAGCGGCCAGTTGCGTGGCGGCTGCCTGATAGCAATCGCTTGCCCAAACTTGCGCAGGAGCGCAAACACCCGCCTTGAGCACGCCTCCCAGCAAAGCGGAAGCCATCTTGCCACAACCAATCAGTCCCAGATTCATTCATGGCTTCTAACGCCAAAGTGGCGTGAGTAAAACACGGCAATCTGGGAAATCGCAGAACGGCGGGAGGAACAACCAGTCCGGGTATCACCCCCGTCTTCAGGAACAAGGCCAGGCAAACGGCCTCCAATCCCCATAAACGCGGAGACGCCTAGGGTCTTGGCTCAGGCTTGGAACGCGCACCCGGCACGACCACCACCGGCACAGCGGAGTGGCGGATCACCCCCTCGGCCACGCTTCCGACCAGCAGATTGTAGAGCGCTCCGTGCCCGTGCGAACCGACGACCACCAGCCCAGCCCCGTACTTTGCAACCTTGTCCAAAATGCAGGCCACCACCGGGCCCCATTCGTGCAGGCTCTCCACCTGCACAGAACGGGCTTCAAACAACTCGCGCGCCACATGGAGCTTGGCCTCCGCCAGCTTCTTGATTTCGTCCTCCGCGGACGTGTAGGCCTGCGGCGGCGCCATCCCCACCAGGTCGACCTGAGGCTCCGTGATGTTGACCACGATCACCCGCGCCCGCAGACGGTCCGCCAAATCAGCCGCCGCCTCGTACACCTGCGCGGTAACTTCTGAAAAATCCACTGCCACCACAATCACATCCAATCCCATAAAGCCTCCTCCTTTTGATTTCACAAGCCCGGCACCCGACGCAACCAGCTCTGGCGCTCGCAGCTCCCCTCTTGCATCGTAGTAAAACAGATGCCCGACCTGTTCCTACCTCAAAATTCGCCGCCCCACCCGTTGCCGCCACCCGCGGACGCGCCCCTCGCCGAACGGATGCGTCCCGCCTGTCTGGAAGAATACACCGGCCAGGAACACATCCTGGCTCCCGGCAAACTGCTGCGGCGCGCCATCGAAGCCGGCAGGCTGACCTCCATCCTGCTGTACGGCCCCCCCGGCACCGGCAAAACCACCCTTGCGCGGATCATCGCCCAGACCACCCGGGCGGCATTCGAGCCCCTCAGCGGAGTGGAAAACGCAGTGGCCGACCTCCGTAAGGCGCTGCAAAGAGCCGGTGAGCGGCGGGCCGCAAACGGTCAGCGCACCCTTCTTTTCATTGATGAGATCCACCGCCTCAACAAGGCCCAACAGGACGTCCTGCTGCCGGCGATGGAGGACGGCACCGTGCAGTTTATCGGCGCTACCACACACAACCCCTATTTTGTACTGACCTCCGCGCTGGTCTCCCGGTCGCAGGTTTTCCAGCTCGAACCCCTGTCGCCTGCGCATCTGGTCGCCCTCCAACAACGGGCGCTCCTGGAGCCCGCACGCGGCTTGGGAGCCCTCCAGATCGAGGCCAGCATGGAGGCGCTCGAGCATCTCGCCATCCAGGCCGAAGGCGATGCGAGGAAGTGCCTCTCGGCCCTTGAACTTGCAGCACTCACCACTCCCCCGGATGCGGACGGCGTTCTTCGCATCGGCCTGTCGGAGGCGCAGGAAAGCATCCAGCGCAAGGCCGTCGTCTACGACCGCTCCGGGGACCAGCACTACGACACCACCTCCGCGCTGATTAAAAGCATCCGTGGTGGTGATCCTGATGCCGCCCTTTACTGGCTGGCGAGGATGCTGGTCGCCGGGGAGGACGTCCGCTTTTTGGCGCGCCGACTGGTGATTCTCGCAAGCGAGGACGTCGGTTTGGCGGACCCCACGGCGCTGCCGACGGCGGTTGCGGCGCAGCAAGCGGTGGAGCTGGTGGGCTTGCCTGAAGCGCAGATTCCGCTTGCCCACGCGACCGTGCACCTCGCGACGGCGCCGAAAAGCAACCGTGCTTACGCCGCACTTCTGGCGGCGCGCAAAGATGTGGAGGAAGGGCGCACCCTGGCGGTGCCAAAGGCGCTGCGCGACACCCATTATAAAGGAGCCAAGGCGCTCGGGCACGAGGGGTACGTCTACCCCCACGACTTCGAAGGGGGTTTTGTGCCCCAGGCCTATCTGGAGGAGGGGCGCCGCTATTACCATCCCAGTGAAAACGGGGCCGAGCGAAGAGTCCGGGAACGCTTGGAGTTTTGGAGGGCCCAGGCTGCCAACGCCCAAAAACCGGCTTAAAAAGAGGAGCGAGGACCGCCACCCGGGCGGGCGAGCAGAGGCCAAACACGCACTCCTCTCGCGGTCCGACGTCCTTTATGCTTTGCGGCCTCCCCGTTTCCAGTGAGGCTCCCACCCTTCCATCCCATCCAAAAGCTCATCCTCTCCTAGTCATGCTCTCCGCAGGTATCGTCGGTCTCCCGAATGTTGGCAAATCCACCTTGTTCAATGCGGTCACCCGCACCCGCAAGGCCCAGGCCGCCAACTATCCCTTTTGCACGATCGACCCGAATGTCGGCGTTGTCACCGTTCCGGATCCCCGGCTCGAAGTGCTCTCCAAAATTTCCGGCTCCAAAAAGCTCGTTCCAGCCGCCATCGAGTTTGTCGACATCGCCGGCCTAGTCAAAGGCGCCAGCGCGGGCGAAGGCCTCGGCAACCAGTTCCTCAGCCACATCCGCGAAGTCCATGCCATTGTTCAAGTCGTCCGCTGTTTTGAGGACGACGACATCCACCATGTCAGCGGCACCGTCGACCCCATCCGTGACATCGAGGTCATCAACACCGAGCTGGTCCTCGCCGACTACGCCTCCCTCACCAAACGTCTCGAGCGCCTCAACAAGGCCATCCGCGTCGGCGACAAACTCGCAAAGGCCGAGGCCGTGGTCATCGAAAAACTCCTGCCCCACCTCGACGACGGCAAGCCAGCCCTCACCGCCGTGCTCTCCGACGAAGAAAAACGGGTGGCTAAGGAGTTTTTCCTGCTGACCAACAAGCCGACCATCTTCGCCTGCAACGTCTCCGAGGCCGATCTCGCAGCGGTTTCCTCCATGATGGAAGCCGGCGATGCCGCCCCCGCACCGACCCTGCCGGCAGCCATCCACGTACAATCCGTCCAGAAGTACGCAGCCGCCCACTTCGCGACCGGCGCGGTCGTCATCAGCGCGCAGATCGAAAGCGAACTGGTCGACCTCCCCGAGGCCGAAGCCCAGGAGTACCTCACAGGGCTTGGCGTCAAAAGCAGCGGCGTAGGCTCGCTCATCCGCGCCGTGTACCATCTGCTCGGGTTGCGCACCTACCTGACCACCGGCGAACAGGAAACACGCGCTTGGACCATCAGCGCGGGCGACCGCGCCCCGGCCGCCGCCGGCGTTATCCACTCCGATTTCGAACGCGGCTTCATCGCCGCCGAGGTGACCGCCTACGACGACCTGGTCGCACTTGGCTCCTTTGCCAAGGCGCGCGAAGCAGGGAAGCTCCGGATCGAGGGCAAGGAGTACGTCGTACAGGACGGCGACGTCGTGGAATTCCGCTTCAACGTCTAGGGGCGCTCCTGCGCCTTGGGCGTGCCGCCGGCACAGGCCGGCAGCAGTCGTGCGAGAATAATTCCGGAGTTGGACTCAGGAGATTGCCCGTTGTCAGCGGGCAATCCCTGAGCCATCTTGATGTCAATTCCCATGCACAATCGCAGCCTTCCGCCCCTCCTCCTGCTAGGCATCGCCGCTTTTGCCAGCCTCGCCGGCCTCCCCCCGGCCCAGAGCGCAGAGCCCTCCCCCATCCGCAAGAGTCTGGCGCGCATCTCCAACACCGCACAGGAACCGAACTACAAACAACCCTGGCTTCCGGGTTTCACCGGCGGCAGTTCCGGCACCGGTTGGGTGGTTTCCAAGGACCGTATCCTCACCAATGCGCACGTTGTTTCCAACGCCCGCTTCCTGACCCTCGAAAAAGAGAACGATCCCAAGAAGTACATCGCCGAAGTCGAGCATGTCGCCCACGACTGCGACCTGGCCGTCCTCAAGGTTCAGGACCCCACCTTTTTCACAGGCACCATCCCCCTCGAACTAGGCTCCATCCCCGACATCGAGACGGAGGTTTCCGTCTACGGCTATCCCATCGGGGGAGATCGCCTCTCCGTGACCCGAGGCGTCGTTTCCCGGATAGACTTCCGCCCCTATGCGCACTCCGGCCTCGACTCCCATCTGACCATCCAGATTGATGCCGCCATCAACCCGGGCAACAGCGGCGGGCCGGTCCTCCAAAAAGGCAAGGTGGTGGGCGTCGCCTTTCAGGGCTTCAGCGGCGATGTCGCCCAGAACGTCGGCTACATGATCCCCACCCCGGTCATCCGCCGCTTCCTGGAGGACATCAAAGACGGCACCTACGACCGGTACATGGACCTCTCCCTATCCATGTTCAACACCCTCAACCCGGCGATGCGCCGAGGCCTGGGGCTACCCAACGACGACCGCGGAGTGTTCGTCTCCAGCGTCGCTTCAGCGGGCGTCTGCAACGGCCACGTCAAGCCGGGCGATGTCATCCTGGCCATCGACTCGCTGCCCGTCGCCAGCGACGGCACCGTCGAACTCGAAGGGGAACGCGTCCAGATGGCCGAGGTGGCCGAACGCAAGTTTCGGGGCGATTCCATCCGCCTCGCTCTTTGGCGGAACCGCGCTCAAACCGAGGTCACCGTCCCCCTCTCCCATGCCTGGCCCTTCACCATGCAGTCCAACCAGTTTGACGTTTTGCCCACCTATGTTCTGTACGGGGGGCTCCTCTTCCAACCCCTCTCCCGAAACCTGCTCAGCTCCGTCCAGTTTCAAAACCCCCGCCTCTCCTATATGTTCGAGGCGTTTGTCCCCCGCGAACTGTACAAGGACCATCCGGAGGTCATCGTCCTGAGCGCCATCCTCGCCGATCCGATCAACACCTACCTGTCCGAATTCAAGGACGGCGTCCTAGAAGAAGTCGACGGCACCCCCGTCCGAACTCTCGCCGATGTCGCCTCGGCCTTCGCCAAACCCGCAGACTTCCACGTCCTCAAATTCATCGGCAACGGCCGCCCCCTCGTCCTCGAGCGCTCCGTGGTCGACGCCGCACGCGAACGCATACGCACCCGCTACGGGGTGCGTCAGGAACAGCTCTTGGAAACCGCCGCCCGCTAGAACCCAACTCCCATGCGCCCCTTTCTTCTTCTGCCCGCCCTCTGTCTGGCGTCCATTTCGCTGTCCGCGCCCCAGGCCGCGGCAGCCGCTCTCGAGCGCGCCCCCGCCGCCGCCCCTTCTGCGAAGGCGACCGCATCCTCCGCGCAGGCCACAGCCCTCGCACAAGCGAGCGCACCCGCCGCCAACGACCTCCAAGCCTCCCAAAAAAACATCGTCCGCGTCAGCGTCACCTCCCAGTCCTACGACTTCTCCCGCCCCTGGTCCAAGCGCGCACCCGCCACCCGCCGCGCCATCGGAGCCGTCCTTCCTGGTGGCCGTGTTCTGGTCACCGCCGAATGCGTCGCCAACGCAAACTACATCGAACTCGAAAACCCGGATGGCAACCACAAGGAGCCTGCCACCATAGAGTGTGTCGACTACGAGGCAAACCTCGCCCTGCTCAAGCCAGACTCCGCCGCCTTCCTCGAAGGTCAGCCGGGCGTCGGCTTCGAAGGGACACGCATCGGAGACTCCCTCTCCGTTTTGCAGCTCGAAGCCAACGGCCAGGTCCAGTCCTCCTCCGGCAAAGTCACCACGGCTGAAGTCACCCGCTACCCCATCGACGACTCCTCCTTCCTGGTCTGCCGCCTCTCCGTGCCGCTCCAGATGCGCGACTCGATGCTGTCTCTGCCAGTGCTCAAGGACGGCAAGCTCGCCGGCCTCATGCTCCGTTACGATTCCCAATCCAGCCTGCTGGATTTCATCCCGTCCATCGTCATCGAGCACTTCCTCAAGGACGCCAAGAACACTCCTTACGAAGGCTTCCCCAGAATGGGGTGCAGCTTTTCCCTCACACGCGATCCCCAGCTGCGCCGCTACCTCGGCCTCAATGGCAACAACGGCGGCGTGCTCATCTCCCAAATACTCCGCGGCGGCCCCGCGGAAAAAGCGGGCCTGCTCAAGGGCGACGTGCTCCTGGAAATTGAAGGCAACCCCATCGACTCGGACGGCAACTACAAAGACGCCGACTACGGCCGGGTCTCCCTCGGCCATCTCGTCAGTACAAAGCATTTCGAAGGGCAAAAGGTGAAGGTCAAAGTCTGGCGCGAAGGCAAGTCCCTCACCCTTGAAGTTCCCGTGGCAAGGCGCAAGCCCCAGCAGTACCTGAGCGAACCCTACATCATTGACCGCGCTCCCCAGTACTTCGTCCTTGGAGGACTCGTCCTTCAGGAACTCTCGCGCCAATACCTCAAGGAATTTGGCGCCGACTGGAGCCGCAAGGGACCCATGGAACTGGTTCAAATGGATCGCATCCAATCGGAGCTTCCCGAAGACGGAATCAAGCGCGCGGTCGTGCTCACCCGTGTCCTGCCCTCCGACGTCACAATCGGATACGAGGACCTCCGCAACCTTCTGGTGACCGCCATCAACGGGATGCCGCTGACCTGCCTCGCAGATGTCCCCAAGGCCATGGCAAAGGCGACGGACGGCCTTCACCGGATCGAGTTCAAAGGCGATCCCTGCCTGATCTTTTTGGATGCCAAGGCGGCAGAAGCCAACGGCCAGGCACTCCAACGCGCTTACGGCCTGCCCGCGCTCAGCCGGTTGGAGTAAATTCCCTCAGTTCGGGAGCCTCAGCCTTGCCCGGCTCGTCCTGGCTATGGCGTGTTAAACAGGGTCTTGCGCCCTTCTTAAGGCGCCTCAACTGGGCGGCCAGATAGGGTCTGGCCTTTCTCTGGCCTTTCTCTGGCCTCCCCGCTCCACGATGGCGGGGCGAGGCGTTGCAAACACCACACACAGCTGGCCCCGTCCCGCTCTAGCGCGCAGACCAGCAGTTCTGCTCTCAAAAGCTGGCGCTCTTTGGGCGGGTTCACTGGCTGAATGATACCCCGCCAACGCCCGGGTTCAACCAGAAGGCCGACTGCTGGAGGGACAAAAGCGAATTCGTTTCCTTATTCTTTCCGTAAGTCTCCGCTACACCACCAACGGTTCCCTCGAATCCCCAAAGCTATCCAACGGCAGCCCCATGCGGTCGGCGAGGGTGAGTAGCAGGCTGGAGAACTTGCGGTTGTTGCTTTGTTCGAAGTCCAGGGTGCGGCCTGTCTTGAAGGTGCCGCTGAGGCCGCCGGCCATGAGGAGGGGGACTCGGTCGGCGTTGTGGGCGATCCATTGTTCGTT
>CANJYI010000010.1 GCA_947478975.1 Chthoniobacteraceae bacterium | reverse complement strand
GCGCATCGCCACCGTCGGCAACGAAGTCGATCAGGTGCTCGCCGCAGACCTGAGCCCGGATCAGAAAACCATTGCTCTGGGAGGCCCCAACCGCCTCCTCAAGTTCTACAACACCAAGGACGGCTCCTTGATCCGCTCGATCAAGAAACACACAGACTGGGTCACCGCAGTTGCCTACTCGCCGGACGGCTCGCTCGTGGCCAGCGCGGACCGCGCCGGTGGCATTGTGGTCTGGGAGGCAGCCAACGGAGAGGAGGCCCTCACGCTTCCCGGCCACAAGACCGCCGTCAACGCCCTCGCCTTCATGCCCGGCTTGGTTGTCTCCGCCGGACAGGACGGCACCGTGGTCCTCTGGGATGTTGCCGAGGGAAAGGAACGCAAAAAATGGACGGCACACGCGGGCGGGGTCGAGTACGTCGATTTCACGCCGGACGGGCGGATCATCAGTTGCGGCCGCGACAAGCTGGCCAAGGTGTGGGATCAGACAGGCAAGGTGCTCCTGACCACGCTGCCCCTTTCAGAAATCGCCCTGCGTGCAGTCCTCGCGGAGGACACCGTGCTTGCCGGCGACTGGAACGGAAACGTACAGGCCTACACACTGGCTGACGGCGGAAAGCCCTTCGGCGAGGTGGGTGCCTCGCGGACGGCCAAGGCCGCCGTGGCCACGCCTGCAGTTGCCCCTGCGGGAGCGCCGCCAAAGTAGGCGGTCCGTTTGCGAAGCCGGGCCGGTTAGTTTAGCGGAGGGAGGAATGCTCCTCTGGGAGGGCTGCGCAATGATCTAACCCTCCTGTCGATTCTACCGCCCCTGCGGCCAGTATTCCGCCCAGGAACTGCTTGTCTCCCACACCCGCACCCGCTCCAGGCACACCTCTGCGCGCACAGCGTAACCCGTCTGCGCAGTTGCCACATAGGTGGACAACCGCTCGGACAAATGTTCGAAAACCGCCTGTGCCAGCACCTCCGTGGTGGGATCCCGGTGTGGGAAACCGATCACCCTGTCTCCGTACGCCGCCTTGAAATGGGCGTACTGGGGGTCGTCGGTGTTCATGCAAAGGGCATGATCGTAGGCATCGAGAAAGGCTCCCAGCAGCTCCTTGACGACCTTGAAGTCGCACACCATTTCATTGGCGTCCAGGGTGTCCGCCCGCAGCACGCACTCGACCTTGCGGGTGTGGCCGTGCGGAAAACGGCATTTGTCCGGGTGCTTGGAAAGCATGTGCCCGTTTTCAATCTCAAACGACTTGCAGACTCTGAATGGCATGGTTCCTCCGATGGTTCGGCTTGCTTGGGCTTTTCCCTTCCGAGCGCTAGCGGCCGGCGGCCAGTCCGGCGCGGTTGAGCGCGCTGACGACCCCCTCAATCGACGCCAACTGGATGTGCGTGTTCACCCCCGCCCCCCACACCAGACGGCCCTCGCCCGTGCGGATCTGCACGTATGAAATCGCGCTCGCCTCAGTCCCGCTGCCCAGCGCCGCCTGCCGGTAGTCGGTCACCTCAAAAACAGGGATCCCGGCCCCGGCCAGCGCATTCACAAACGCCGCGATCGGCCCGTTGCCCTCGCCGGTCACCGCCAACTCCGCGCCATTCAGACGCAGGCTCGCCCGGCAACGGAAGACGCCCTCGACGCCGTCGGCGTGGAAATGATGCAGCGCCAATGGCATGTGCCGCTCAACGTACTCGCTCCAGAACATCGTCTTGAGCTCGGCGGCCGTCACCTCTCGCCCCAGCGCGTCCACCAGGTCGTTGGCCAGCGGCCCAAACTCGCGCTGCAAATCCTTGGGCAATTCGATCCCAAACTGGCTCTCAAGCAGGTAGGCCACCCCGCCCTTTCCCGACTGGCTATTGACCCGGATCACCTCCCGGTATTCCCGCCCCAAATCCGAGGGGTCCAGTGTCAGATAGGGCACGTCCCAAATCTCCTCGCCCCCGTTTTTTTCGCGCTCCGCAAACCCCTTTCGGATCGCATCCTGGTGGGAGCCGGAGAAGGCCGTGAACACCAACTCCCCGGCGTACGGATGCCGCGGCGGCACGGTCATCCCCGTGCAGCGTTCGTAGACTTCGCGCAGTGCGTTGATGTGGGAAAAGTCCAGGCCAGGTGCAATCCCATGCATGTAGAGGTTCAGTGCGACCGTGACGATGTCGAGGTTGCCGGTGCGTTCGCCGTTTCCAAACAGGGTCCCCTCCACCCGGTCAGCGCCCGCGAGCAGGGCCAGCTCCGTCGCGGCGGTTCCGGTGCCGCGGTCGTTGTGGGTGTGCACGCTGATGATCGCCGACTCCCGGTGCTTGAGGTTTTTGCAAAACCACTCGATCTGGTCGGCGTAAACGTTGGGCATCGCGACCTCCACCGTGTCGGGCAGGTTCAAAATGAGCGGGGCCTCGGCGCTGGGCTGCCATTCGGCCACCACCGCTTCGCAAACCTCTAGGGAAAACTCCACTTCCGTGGCCGAGAAACTCTCAGGCGAATACTCCATGCGAATCTGCGAACCGGCCAGCAGCGGCAACCGCTCGCGGATCCAGCGTGTGCCACGCCGGGCCATCTCCACAATCTGGGGCTTCTCGAGCCCGAAAACCACCCGGCGTTGCGCGGGTGAGGTGGAGTTGTAGAGATGGATGATCGCCTTGTTGACGCCGACCAGCGACTCGACGGTCCGCTGGATGAGATCCTCGCGAGCCTGCACCAGCACCTGGACGGTGACGTCCTCGGGGATGCGCTTGTCCTCGATGAGGCGCCGCATGAAGGCGAACTCCGTGTTGGAGGCCGCAGGAAACCCGACTTCGATCTCCTTGAAGCCGCACTTGAGGAGGGCGTCGAAAAGCTCCAGCTTCTGCGACACGTTCATCGGCACCGCAAGCGCCTGGTTGCCGTCTCTAAGATCAACACTGCACCAGATGGGGGCGTGCGTGAGGGTGCGCCCAGGCCACTGCCGGTTGGGCAGGGCGATGGGCGGGTAGGCGCGGTACTTGCGGCTCGGATCCGGGATCATAAGTGGACGTATACCTTCGCTCTGATCCCTGCCTTTTGGCAACCCCCTGCAACAGCGCTCGCGGCCTGCGGGTGCAAAAAGGGGGGGTGAGGCCCGGCTTTGCCTTGCTCTTGCACGGATTTTGCGTTTGGTCACAGGTCTTTGCCCATGCGAATCCTTCTTGCCGCTCTGATGTTGGTTTTCACCGTGCTGCCCCTGCGCGCGATGCAGCTTGGGATCGACCGGCTCCAGGCCACCCAGTTCGAGGCACTCAAGGGCAAACGCGTTGGCCTTATCACCAACCAAACCGGGGCGGATTCCCGCGGTCGACTCACCCGGGAAATTCTCTCCAAGGCCCCCGGAGTCAAACTCGTCGCCCTCTTTGCCCCGGAACACGGCCTCGACGGCAAGAAGCTCGCCGGCAAATCGGTCGCCAACCAGAAGGATCCCCTCACCGGGCTCATCGTCCACTCCCTCTACGGCGCGACCCGCAAGCCCACGCCGGAAATGCTCAAGGGTCTGGAGGTGCTCGTGTACGACATGCAGGACATCGGCGTCCGCTCCTACACCTACATCTCGACGATGGCGCGCTGCATGGAGGCCGCTGGCGAGGCGGGACTGCAGTTTGTGGTGCTGGACCGGCCCAATCCTCTGGGCGGGGTGCGCGTGGAGGGGCCGCCGGTGGAGCCGCAGTGGATCTCCTTTGTGGGGCAGCTTCCGGTGCCCTACGTGCATGGCATGACCTGCGGGGAGCTGGCCAAAATGCTCAATGAACGCCAGTGGATGGCCGCGCGCTGCAAGCTGAACGTCGTTCCGATGCAGGGCTGGCAGCGCAACATGATCTGGAAGGACACCGGCCTGCCCTGGATCAAGACCTCGCCCAACATTCCCCGCCACGATTCGCCCGCCTACTACGTCGCGACGGGCATCGTCGGCTCGCTGGCCGGCCTCGAAACCGGTGTCGACGGTCCCGCCCCGTTTGAAATCTGCGCGGGCAAGGGAATCGACCCCGACTCCTTCACCCGCTACGTGCAGAGCCTCAACATCGACGGCGTCCAGGCGCGCCCCTATCTGGGGGACGGCTTCGGAGGCTGCCGGCTCTCCATCGACCCCCGGGGCAAGGGCGACCTGACCTTTCTGGCACTCGCGCTGCTGACCGAGGTCAACCGCCGCTCCAAGCCCGACCTCTTCGCCAAGTCCTCAGGCGAGAAGCTCGACATCTTCTTCAAAGTATACGGCAGCAAAGACATCCGCGACCTGCTCAGCCGCGGCACCCCAGTGCAGCGGATCGCCCAAAACTGGAAGCCCGGTGTGGACAAGTTCCGTTCGGAACGCTCCCCCTTCCTGCTCTACTGAGCCGGGCAAAGAGGCGCCCAGACGCTCAATTCCCGCCTGTCGGCGCGGGCGCGGGCTGCGTTTTTCCGCTGTCCGGTTGCAGCACCTTCGGCCGGTACACCAGTGAAGCACCGCGTTTGAAGGCGGCGCAAAGTTCCAGACCATCCGGACTCCACAACACCTTTTCCACGGGCGTGTCATAGAAGCCGTAGCGTTCCACAAGGCTTTCAGACGACAGGTCCCAGATCTTCACGGAACAATCGTCCGAACAGGTCGCCAGGAGAGGCTGCGTGGGATGCCACTCGATCCCGGTCACCAACGCGTCGTGCACGCGCAGGCTCTGCTCCACCTGCAGGGTGCGGACATCCCGAATGCGGACCCGCATGTCACGCCCCCCTTCGGCAATCTTGGTGCCGTCCGGAGACAGCGCGAGAAAAGAGACGTCGGGCGCGGGAACAACCAGCGCGGCCTCCTGCTGTTCGGCCTTCCAAACCACCAAGGCTCTTCCACGGAAGCCGTATTGCTTAAAGGCCTCTTCAGTGTCGAAAAACGCCGCCTCCACCAGCGTGGAATCGTCCAGCCAGACGGGCGGACACCTGGCAAGGTGGAGCGTTTTCATGATCCGGCGGTTCACCGTGCAGAACACGTCCCCGTTCGCTGCGTGCAACATGGCGCCCCCCGTCCACAAGAGGGTGCCCTTTGGATTGAGCGCAAACTGCAATGGCCAGGGTCTGTGCACAAGCGGCCCCGAATGCGTGCGTTCAAATCCTCCACCCGGGGTGCGGTTGAACACCTGCAAACTTGGGGCGCTGGAGTTTGCCCAAGTATGCATGACCAACCGCTCTCCGTTCCGGCTGAGGCTCACCTGTTCCACAATCGGGTCCCCAACGGTCACCACGGAACCGCCCGCAACGCCGGGCTCTCCACGCACATCGGTGATTCGCATCCAGTGCTGGCTTCGGTTGGCGTCGATCTGCTTTGTCTGGGGCCAGCTAAGAAGTTGTGAACTGCTTCCCAGAAAACCCACCGGGGCTTCCCAGCGCAGTTTTTCAGGGGTTTGAGCACCGCCCAAAGGATTCCACACCTTCATCAGATTCCACCGAATCACCGCCAGATGCCCCGATGTGGGATGGGCAAAAAGGCCCCAATCCCTCCACCCACCCCCTCCGTTGGAAACCACACTCACCGGGATCGTTCGTTTGAGCGAGGCGGTTGCCGTCGTCCAAAACTGCAGAACCTGGCTCTGGTCAGACTTGAGCGACAAAACCGCCAAGGTTTTTCCCTGGTCGACACCTGCAATCCGAAGTTGTGGACCGCCCCCCCGGATGGAGAGCATGTGTGCCCCCGCATCCAGTGAAAAGTTGCAGACATCGCCCTGAGCAAAAGCCAGAAACCTGCCCTGATCCGAAACCGCCCACTGCGACTCGTTGAAGGGCACACGAAGCAGGGGGAGTGGCGCAGGCGGCGCCAACTCGCTCCCGGTCCTGGCAGCAAGACGAACCGTCCCGTCTTTCACAGAGTACACCTGCACCGTCGCCGGATCCGTAAACACGGCAGCCATCCGCTCATGTGGCGATTCGGCAGGACGAGTCCAGAGCGGCGTTCCGGTGGCAACTTCCGTCATCTCCAAGGAACTGGTCGCACTCCAACGGGTGTTTAACAGGAGAGAGCCGTCTTGGTTGAGCAACACGCACCAGCTCCCTTTTTCCGGCACCTCCCCCCCTTTCCACAGGCGCTTTCCCGTGGCCAGCTCGTACACCTCTGCGCTCATCAAGAGCCCCGGAGGATTCCGCGCCCCTTGTTTGGAAACCACCGCCACGCGCCGGGCGTCTCCCGACACGGCCAGCGTGTTCTCAAACGTGCCGCCTGTGCTGCCAGTGCGCATTAGGTCCTCCTGCTCGCCGGTGGCAAGGTTCACGCTGCGGATCCAACCGTCCGCCTGCAACGCCACCAGAACGCCTGGTTTGAGCGGATGCGCCGCCCAAGCCACCCACTGGAAGCCGCCCTTCGCCTCGATGGTCAGGTCTGAACTCTCGGCCCGCTGGTTGAGGTAGGCCCATTCCTGTCCGCGCAGATCCTGAGGAACCAGAGCGAGCACGCGCTGCATTTCCTCCCCGTTTGCATCGCTTTCCGCCGCCTCCGCCAGCGCGATCTGCGCCTGCGCGGCCGT
The DNA here is from genome assembly GCA_947478975.1 of Chthoniobacteraceae bacterium. GTDB lineage: Bacteria > Verrucomicrobiota > Verrucomicrobiia > Chthoniobacterales > Chthoniobacteraceae > Chth-196. The sequence continues at coordinate 12,976 of CANJYI010000010.1, read as the reverse complement.
ACGCCGCTCCTTTTGCTTTTCCGCCTCCGCCCTTTGCTCGTTGGCCCTTGCCACACGCGCGCTTTCGCGCGCCTCCTCCGCGCTGCGGCTCGCTTTGCGCGCGTTGTCCTGTGCCTCGCGGGCGTGAAACCGGGCCAGCCTTTCGCTACGGGCCAGCCGCGCCGTGAACCAGATCCCGCTCAGTAGCAGCGCCCCCAGCAGAGCTGAAGCAACCCGGTTACGCCTCAACAACAGTAACAACTGCCTCCCCAAACCCGCCTCCTCCGCGCTGGTGGCAAACCCGGCCTGATACGCCTCGATGTCCGCCACCAAATCCGCCACCCGCGCGTACCTCCCGCGCGGCTCGCACGCCATCGCTTTGAAGGTGATCGCCCGCAGAGCCTCGGGCACCCGGCCGCGCTCCAAAACGGGGGCGCCCTTTACTTCGGGCGCCACCCGCCTGGTGGTGATTGCGCTCACCTCGCAGCGTTTGACCTTTTCAAGCACCTCCTCCACCGAACGCCCCTCCACCGGCGGCCGCAGCGTCAAAATTGAGTACAACATCCCGCCCAGCGCGTAGATGTCGGAACGCTCATCCAGCGCCAGCCCCGCCGCCTGCTCGGGCGACATGTACTGGGGCGTCCCCTCAACATACTGCACGGCGGCCACCGCCTCCGGAATGCCCCCGGCCGCTCCCCGTCCCGGCACACGACGCGCCAACCCCCAGTCCATCACCAACACCTCGCCAAACTCCCCCACCATCACGTTTTCCGGCTTGAGGTCCCGGTGCAAAAAACCCTCCGCATGGGCGAACCCGACCGCATCGCACACCTTGCAAAGCACGCTGAGTAATCGCTCGCGGGTGTAGTGCGCCTCCGTCGCCGGGTTGCGCGCAACCAGTTCGCGCAAAATCGTCTTCAGAGTCTTTCCCGCAACCAGCTTCATCGCGTAAAAGGGCCGCCCCGTATCGGTCGCTCCGAAAGCGTGCACCGGTACAATGTTCGGGTGTCCCAGCCGGGCAAGCACCTCCGCCTCCATCCGAAAATGGTCGTCCCCGCCGGCTCCCACCACGGCGCTCACCTTCACCGCCACACGCCGTTGCAACGTGGAATCGTGCGCCTCAAAAATGCGCCCCATGCCGCCGCGGGCAATCTCAGCCTCCAGCCGATACCCGGCCTGCGCCACCGCATGGCCGCCAGCTTCCTCCCGTTCCTGCTTCAGGTTGAGCACCAAAGTCTCCGAACCTGTCTCCTCCACCGCCTCCGCTGTATCACCGGCGACAAGCACATCTCTGGCACCCGCCAAAATTTCAACCACCAGCGCCTGGCCAGCAGCCTCTCCAGACTTCTGGGGCAAACGGATGCGCAGCGTTTGTTCGGCAGCCTGCCCTTCCCCTCCGAACGCCCCCGCGCCAGCAACCACATGGGAATGCCTGATCACCTGCGTGGCGCCGCTCTCATCAAAAGCGAGAACCTCCATCTCGAGACAAGCCCCGCCCAACTCCACGCGAACGGGCGAGACACACTCCCGGCGCCCTTCCAGAACGCTTCCATTCACAAACGCACCGCTTGCCCCCGCCAGCAACTCCACCTCCGCCACCCCGGCCCCAAGCCGCAACCGCAAATGCCGGGGCGCCACACCCGCACTGCGCACGCACAGATCCGCGGATTCCTCGCTGCCCACTAAAAAGCTTCCCTCGCCAAGCTCGAGAGTCCGGCTGCGTCCCGGCGCCTCGCGGAGCACCAGCGTCCAATTGTTCATTTCAATAAGCCTTATGAATATTGGCTGAAATAAATAGGGATTTTACAAATTTTTCAACGCTTCCCGGGGACCGGGCGCCTCAGGGCCGAGAGCGGCTACCGCACCACCTCAGTACCCAGGCCGGCGTCGGTGAAGACCTCCTGCAACAGCGCGTGCGGAACGCGCCCGTCGATGAAGTGGACCTTGCGGACGCCCTTTTCCAGGGCATTCAAGGCGGAATTGACCTTGGGCAGCATCCCCCCGGCAATGATCCCCTCGGAAACCAACTGCTGAATCTGCGCCCGGTTCACCGAGGAAATCAGGGTGCTCGGATCCCGGTGGTCGCGCATGAGCCCGGGCACGTCGGAAAGGTAGATCATCTTCGCGGCCCGCAGCCCGCCGGCCACCGTGCCGGCCGCAATGTCGGCGTTGATATTGAGCGCATTTCCGTCGGCATCCTGCGCAAGCGGCGAAATGACGGGAACGGCTTCGGCCGCGATGGCGCGCTCGACCTCCTCGAGGCGCAGGTCGACCACCTCTCCCACAAACTCCAAATCCACCAGTTCCCCGCCCTCTTCCTGAGGGGCAAGCCGCCTCCCCAGCAGCACGCGCTTGCCGGGAATTCCGACGGCTCGCCCGCCGTTGGCGTTGAGGTGCCGGACAATCCCGGGGTTGATCTGGGTGTCCAACACCTCTTCCACAATCTGGATCGCGGCGGCAGGGGTCACCCGCAGGCCGTTGACGAAGCGCGCCGGCAGCCCCGCATCCTTCATGCGCTGGGTGATCGCCTTTCCTCCGCCGTGGATGAGCACCGGATTAATCCCCACCGCCTCTAAAAACACCACGTCCCGCAGCATCCCGGCCACCACCGCGTCGTCCTCCATCGCGCTGCCTCCGTATTTGATCACGAAGGTCTGGCCGCGGTATTTCTGGATGTAGGGCAGAGCCTCGATGAGGGACTCCATGCGGGAAGGGGCGGGTTGAGTCATAAAGCGCGCGACCCAAGTGCTACGCAGCGCGCGCAGTTGCAACCCGAAAAAACGCTCCCCGCCCCCGAAGACGCCCGGTCAAGGAGGCGGGGAAACCCAAAACGGCAAAAAAAAGGCGGGCGAGTCGCCACCCCTGTCGACTCGCCCGCGGAAGCACACCCAGATGATGTAGCGGCTTCCACTATTACTTCGCCGGCCCTTGCCAACGCGGCTGTGCCGGGGGGCTTTATTTCATAAAAAACGTCGCCCCCGTCTCCCTACCGCTCGGCGCCTGCAGCGGACGCGGGGTTCTAAACCGCGCCAGACCGGTACGCGATTTTCTTGAACCGCTGTGTGAGCTCCACCAGCGGACCCTCCACCCCAAGCCTTTCCAGACTCGACGCCCCCACAAACCCGACGCAATCCGTGCGCGTGCACACCTCCGCCGCATCATCGGGCGTGGCAATCGGACCGCCGTGGCAGAGGTAAAAAATGTCGCTCCGCACCGCGCGCGCACCGTCGATGACCTCCTGGGTCCGGCGCACGGCCTCGTCCATCGAACAGCTCGCCCCCGTGACGCCGATGGAACCGCCCACCGTGGTGCCCACATGGGCGATGATCGCATCCGCGCCCGCCTCCGCCATGGCGCGCGCCTCCTCGGGTGTGGCCACATACACGACCGTGAAAAGGTCCATTTTGCGGGCCAGCGCCACCATCTCAAACTCCTTCTCCACCCCCATGCCGGTCTCCTCCAGGACCCGCCGGAAGTGGCCGTCCACGATGGTGTGGGTCGGAAAGTTGTTCACCCCTGAAAAGCCCATGTCCTTGACCTTGCCGAGCCAGTGCCACATCCGCCGGCGCGGATCCGTGGCGTGAACCCCGCAAATCACAGGAATCTCCTCCACCACCGGCAGCACCTCGTATTCGCCGATCTCCATCGCCACCGCGTTTGCGTCTCCATACGCCATGAGCCCGCAGGTACTCCCGTGGCCGGACATCCGAAAACGCCCCGAATTGTAGATGATCAACAGATCCGCCCCGCCTTTTTCAATGAACTTGGCCGAAATCCCGGTCCCCGCGCCGGCCGCGATGATCGGTTCGCCTCTGTCGAGTGCGTTTTGCAGGCGGTCGCGGACCTCCTGCCGCGTGTAGGGGTTTCCTTTTCCAGTCCAAGGGTTGGGCATAGCAGTGTAGGTAGGGTGTTAAAAGCGCTCACCCGAACTAACCTTCCAAAGGCCCAGATCCAAAGCACAACTTCCTCCTCCGCTCCACGGCGTCCCCCCCCACTTCCAATCGCCCCGCCCATGTCCGAACAAACCCCTTTCACCTCCGCGCTCACGCTTGCCAGCAATCCCGAGCCACGCTGCCCCTGTGTTCTGGTGCTCGACACCTCAGCCTCCATGGAGGGCGAACCGATCCAACAACTCCAGCGCGGCGTCCAGCTTCTCGCGGAGGAACTCAGCCGCGACGGCCTCGCCAGCAAGCGCGTCGAAATCGCCGTCGTCGCCTTTGGCAAGGAGGTCCGCCTGCTCTCCCACTTCACTTCGCCCGACGCCTTCACCCCGCCGCAGCTCGCGCCCGAAGGCGTCACCCCCATGGCGGAGGCGGTCCTTCTCGCCTGCGACGCGCTCGAAGCCCGCAAGCAAGACTACCGCCGGGCGGGCATCCAATACTACAGGCCCTGGATTTTCCTCATCACCGACGGCGAAGCGACCGACCGGGACACCCCCCGGTGGACCGAGGCCGTCCAGAGGGTCCACGCCGCTGAGGCGGACAAAAAGCTGCTCTTTTTCGGCGTCGCTGTGCAGAACGCAAACCAACCGCTTCTCGACACGCTCTGCCCGCCGGACCGTCCTTCCGTGAAGCTCAAGGGGCTGCATTTTGCCGAACTGTTCCGCTGGCTTTCCGCTTCGCTCAAGAGCGTCTCCAGCTCCGCGCCGGGCACCCAGCTCCAACTCCCCAGCCCCACCGGCTGGATTTCCATCGACCTCTAGGGCCCGATGTGGCGGCACTTCTGCACATCGGTGCGGGGCACTTCCCACGAGTCGGGAGGGCTGCGCTGTCAGGACGCCTCCTCGCTTGTCTTTTGCGGCGCGCACGCAGACACCGTGGTGCTGGCACTCTCCGACGGCGCAGGCTCCGCCACCCACTCGGAAAAAGGAGCGGCCCTCGTGGTCCGGATCTGGAGCGAATATTTTTTGTGTCTGCTCGCGGACCGGCCGGATCCGGCGGCCGTGCTCGAAAGCTGTACTCCCTCGACTGTCGCGGAGATCCTCCACCGCATTAGGGAGGCGGTAGCCCGTGAGGCGGCCGCACTGGGGGCCGCACCCGAGGACTTTTCGGCCACCTTGCTGGGGGCGGTGCTGACTCCGTCCAACGCCCTGCTTGCGCAGGTGGGCGACGGCTGCTGGGTGGGCCTTCTAGAGGACAAGCTCTCCTGCCTGACCTGGCCTCTTGGCGGCGAATTTGCAGGACAAACCACGTTTGCCACCTCCCCTTCCGCGGTCTCCGCACTCCAGTTTGTGCAACTCCCACGCGCCCCCTTCGCCCTAGCCGGGTTCACCGACGGGCTCGAGAGGCTGCTGCTTGATTTTCAGACCCGCCTTCCGGTGGCTGGCTTTTTCCGGCCCACCTTTGATGCGCTGGGCCAAAACACCCCCGACTTCCAAAAACACATGGAAGCGTTTCTGCGCTCCGAGCGGGTGTGCGCCCTCACCGACGACGACAAATCCCTCGCCCTTGTCGTGCGCGCCCCCGCAGAAACCCTGCGGGAGGAGTTCGTGCCTGGCCCCCGGCCCGCCGCTGCCTCCCGGCTTCCCGGGCAGGCCCCTTGATCCACGCCGCCTGAAACCCCGGTTAATCGGGGATTCAGGCCCTCGTTGCGCCTTCGGCCGCGCACTGCAGCATTTGCAAAAAAGCGCCCTCCAGCTCCGCCACATGCCGCGTAGCGTTGCACGCCGTTTCGCGCACACGCCCGCGCAACGTCTCGCGGACTGCGGCCAGTCGGGGCAAATCCCCAGCCAGCGCCACGACCGCCGCAAGGTAGTCCGCCTCGGTTTGGACCACAAACTCGGGCAGCCCGAACCGGCGCAGCAAGCTGCCTGCCGCCCGCTCCGGCGGACTTTTTCCTTCCAACGTGACGCAGGGAACGCCCATCCAGGCGGACAACAAAGTTACCGTCAGTCCGTTGTAGGGGAAGGGGTCCAACGCCAGATCAATCCGGTGGTGCGCCTCCAAAAACTGCACCAGGGGCCGGCGCTCCTGCTCCAGCAACCGTTCCGCACCGATCCCAAGCCGCCCCAATTCCCGGCCAAATCGGTTGCCCGGACGCCCGAAGAAAAGCAACTGCGCTTCGGGAAGCGCCCTGAGCACGCGGGCCCAAAGGGCGCAGACTGCGGGTGTGACTTTTTCCAAATCATTGGTGCAGGCCAGCACCAGTTTTTCACCGGCCGCCGCCGGCAGTGGATTCGGCTCCGGCGCCCCAACCGGCGGACCAAACACCAACGGCCCGCTCTCGAGCCGGAAAAGTTTTTCGGAGTTGAACCCCTCGCTCTCCCCGGGCGGATCCAACAGACCATCGGTGATCCGATAGTCGATGGAGCGCATGCCCGTGGTCTGCATCAGCCCGATCATCGTCACCTGCACGGGCGCCGGCCTGTACGCAAAAGCGGGAAGACGGTTTTCCGCAGTGTGGCTGGAAAGATCGACAAGGACGTCGATTCCATCCGCACGCACAAGATCCGCAAGGGCTTTGTGCCCCAGGGGACCCACCGCCCGCCAATGTTCGGCCAGCCCGCGCAGGCGCTCCGTGACAGTGTCCGAATCAGGGCGCGTCATGTAACAGAAGACCTCAAACCTTGCGCGATCGTGATGCCGCAACAGGGGCTCGACAAAAAAGGCCACCGAGTGGTTGCGGAAATCTCCCGACACATAGCCCAGCCGAATGCGGCGCCCCCCTACAGCAGGAGGTTCCCAGCGGGCCGCCCCAGCTGCCCCAGCCGCCCGCTGCCGCAAAACCGGCTCCTCAAACAGAGTGGAATACGCACTGAACTCGCCATAACGGGCCGCCCGGTCGGCCGTCGGGATATAATTGAGCGCTGAAAGCAACTGGCTGTGCAGCCCGGGATTGTCTGGTTGCAAGGCAACGGCGCGCCTCAACACCGCCACGCACTCCCCCTGTCTCCCCGATTGCAACAGCCCCGCCCCTAAAAAACTCAGAGTCGGCGCCGAATCCGGATCCAGCTTCAGCGCAGCCTCCAAGGCCGCCACGCCCTCCGCCGTTCTCCCCAAACCTAGCAACTCCGCCCCCAACCGACTGCGCGCCTCCGCGTTTTTGGGATCCAACCGCACCGCGCTGCCCAGACAAAGCGCAGCCTCCACGGAACGTCCCAAAAGGGCCAGCGTCATGCCCATTTGCAGATACGGCGCAGCGGAAACCGGATTCTGCTCCAGTGCGCAGCGGAAGGCCTCGCAGGCCCGACTCAAATCGCCAAGTTTGCGCAGGTGCATCCCAAAACTCACCCACTCCCCGCTCGAGGCTCCCCCGCCTTTTGCCGGCTCCTTCGGCGGAAGACAGACGCCCGGGACTCCCACCCCGGCCTTAGCCGAGCGCCCGGCCCTTTTCAAACAAGCCTCACCCTCCGCCTCCCGCCCAAGCGCCGCGTAAATCCGCGCCAGCAAACCGCAGAATTCTGGAGAATCCCCCTCCTGGGCCAGCAACCCTTCGGCGTATGGCAAGGCCTCCTGCGGCCTGCCCTTCCACATAAGAATGGCCGCCCCGCCCCGGAGCGCGGGCGCCCACATCTTGTCGTACTGCAAAGCCTGCCGGAAAAGGCCGAGCGCCCCGTCGAAATCGCCCAAAATACAGGAAAGCACCCCGATTTCATGGTGCAGTCCGGCACTCCGCGGCTCACGCGCCAGCGCCTTTGTGTAGAGGGCGGCGCTTTCGCGATAATTGCCACAGGACAGCGCCTGCCTCGCATCAGCCGCGAAGGCAGCCCCCGCTTCGGCACTCCTTTTGACATTCATTTTGGCACTCATTTTGGCTGCGTTGCCACCGTTGCAGCCGCGCTGGTGGAGGCCTCGATCAGGTCGGCCAAAACCCGAAGCACCTCCCGCTCCACCGCAAGCGATTCCGGATCCCTAGCCCCCAGTGGATCCCCGGGCTCGAGTCTGATCCGCTTGCTTTTGGTGTCTTCCAAAAGCATCCGGGCGAACCGCACCCCCTCCTGCACGGACCCAAAGGCAGCCTCCCTCTCCGCGTAGTTACGGTGCGCAGCGTCCAACACTTGTCGCCGCGCCTCCTCCTGGAGGCTCAGCCGGTTTTCACGCCGCTCCTTCCGGAGTTGGTCGCGTTCGGCCGCGATCGCAGAAAAATGGGGCGATTCATGCACGCGCACCTCGGAACGCGTCCGCAGCGAAGTGAGCATTCCGAGGGTCACGCTTCCGGGCTGCAGCGTCACAAAGGACTTGATGGCGTCGTGCGCCAGAGGGTCCGTGAGGGCCGCCTCTCCCTCACGAGGAAGGTCCAGCGTAGAAGGGAGGACGATGTCCGGCCGGACCCCCAACAACTGCGTGGACTGGCCGCTGACACGGTAGAACTTGCCCACCGTCAGCGCGAGCCCGCCAACAGGCAGCCGGGAGCGGCCGCTGAAGTATTCCCCCAGCGGAATGGTCGTCTGCACCGACCCCTTCCCGAAGGTCTGCTCCCCGCCCACAAGCACGGCCCGGCCGTAATCCTGCAGCGCACCCGCCACCAACTCGCTGGCCGAAGCGCTACTCCTGTCGGTGACCACCACCAGCGGCCCCGCGTACAGCGGTTGCCGTGTCTTGAGCCGCACAGGCGAAAGAACCTCCAAGTCACTCTCAGGCGCCCGCACCGCCGCAATCGGTACGCGCCCGCAAAAAAGCCCCCCCAATTCGATCGCCTCGTCCAAAAGCCCGCCCAGGTTGCCGCGCATATCCAAAACCACCCCGTCGACTTTTTCCGCCATGAGCCTCCGCAATAGCACGCCCACATCGCGGGAAACGCTGCTCATCCGCTTCTCCACCGGCCGCGAATCGTCCCCGTAAAACCCGGGCACCACCAGCCACCCCTCCCGCAGATTCGCCCCGCCCCCGGGCGGTTGAATCTCCACAATCTTGGCGTACGCCTCCCCGTCTCGACTGCGCAATTCCTCGCGCCGCAGGCCGAGCACAATGCGCTGCGCAGGGTCGGCCCCGCGCGCAGGCGCCACCCGGAGCCGAAGCAGCGCACCCTTGCCGCCACGGATCAATCCCAACGCCTGCGCCATGGGAAGCCCGTCCAAGTCATGAAACGGCCCGTTTTCCTCGGCCACCGCCACAATCCGGTCGTTCACCCTCAGCCTTCCATCACGCTGGGCAGGCCCCCCCGGAAGCAATGCGGAAACGCGCAACCCAAGGGGGTCCGGCTCCAAACTCACGCCGATCCCTGTCCGGGTCAGCCGCAGTTCGTTTTCCGTATCCTCCAACTCCTCCTGCGTCAGGTAGTCCGAGTGGGCGTCACCCGCGCGGGCCAGTGCAAGCAGGGCGCCGGCAAGCCGCTCCTTGGGACCGTCCTGCTGGACAGATTTTGACAGGTTCTCAAGGCGTTTCCGCACCTGGGCACTGGCCCGTTCCAACGGCATCCCCTCCAGCCGGTAACCGAGCAGGTCTGCTCCAATCTGCGAAACCCACTCCACCTGCGCCTCCTGCTCGTCGGCCGGCCACTGCGCATGTTCCCGCGTCAGTTCGATCGTCCAGGGCGAGGAAAACTCCCACTCCCCCCCGGCAAGCCCCGCCGCCGTGGAGCAATAATGCTGGAGCCGAACCCGAAAACGCTCATGGACGATGTTCACCGGCTCCAGATCCCCCGCCTTCAGGCGCCCGGCAAAACTCAGACCGAACCGCGAACGGAATTCGTCCAGATCGGTTTGCAACAGGCACAGCCGGTCCGGATCAAGAATTTCGAAATAGCGCTCCAGCGCCCTTTGGGAAAAATGAAAGTCCAAGGGTTGCCGGAGGTAATGCTGCGTTTCAATCAGCTCGGCGGCAACGCTGGCAACCTTTGGCCAGTAGGTTGGAACGGCCTTTCCCGCTGGCGGGCGGGCAGTGGTGTTGCTGCGGGCCGGGGCGTTGGGACGGGCTGTCTCCGCGCCGAAGCCCCGGCTGCTCCAGGGAACCGCGCCCAAACCCAACGCCAACCCTAGTGCGAAGAAAAACCGCGCAAGCCTGCCGGCTCCTGAAAAAGAGAAACAGTGAAATTGCATTGGGGTGGGTGGAGAAAACAGGCGCGGAAGCCGCCTTATACCGACGATCCGCGAGGGGCACCGCGGGGAAAATCCCTCCCTCGGCTACCCGCCCTTGATCTGGGCGAGACGGACCGTCGCCGCGTATTCCTTGAGCAGAACCTTCAGCGGTTTCTGAAAAATCTCGACCTTGGTCCCCACTCCGACCGTCTCAAAAACCCGGACCACATCCTTCGAACGCATCCGAATGCAACCCCAGCTCACGGGCGCCCCGAGGAGCCGTTCCTCGGGAGTGCCGTGAATATAGATGCAGCGCTTGAAGCAGTTCGCGTTCTGAGGCTCCAACCCCCGCAGCCAAAGGATGCGGGTGACGATGGGGTCCCGTCCGGGCGCATTCGGCGGCAACACCTCGCCCGTAAGGCGGCGCTCCTTGAAGACGGCCCCCTCCTGGGCGTGGTCTCCGATTTTCTGCGCCACCTGCAGCGTCCCCAAAGGCGTGGCATAACTGCCCCACCGGTCGCCCAGCCCGAACTTGGAAGTGGAAACCGGGAAGCGAGAAACCTCGGCGCCGTCTTGTAACAGCACCATCTTCTGGTCTGCGACGCTCACCATGATCTTCGTCTCAGCCCCCTGCAACGCCGCCAGCGGAACCCCGGCCGCTGCGATCAACAGAGAGGCAAAAAAAGGCAATCTGGACCGGAATCGGTTCATGAAAAGGAAGTGCCGGATAAAGTTAAAGGTGGTGGTTGTTAGAAAGGTAGCACAACTAAGCTGCCAAATAAAGGGCGTAAAAAAACACCCCCAGACAAACAACCCGCCAGCCGCACCACCTCCGGAAACCGTTTGAATTCCGCAAATACAGCCTCCCCCCTCCCCTGTCGCGCCCCGGGCCCTCAGCTCGGCAGCGGCTGAGCGCCCCCCTTGGCCCGCTGCTCCAGAAGCAAGGCTTTGAGCCGCTCGACAATTTCCGGATGTTCCGCGGCTCCGTTGTCCAGTTCGGCGGGGTCCTTCTGAAGGTCGATCAGAGGGCATCGAGTGGGCTGCCCTTGGTGTCCATTTTTTTGGAGAGATTTCAGGGGAGGCTCCGAATGCGTCCATGCCTCAAAAGGACAGACACGCCACAGACACCCCATGAAACGGTCCAGATCTCATTTTCAAAAGCAGGAGCAGTTGCAATTCGAGGATCTCATTGCCGAAGCAACAGACATCTGTCTCCGCATGCGATCCATCCGCAGAAAAGACATCGTGTTTTGCCCGCTCCGAATACCAGGCTGGCAAACTTCTGAGTCCCGCCGTCTTTACCTGACCCCGGCGGTCTTGAACGAGGCATGGCTGGAGGATCGGTTTCGAAATATTCGAACAGCCGACTCAATTCACGAGGTGCTCATTCTGACTGCCACCTACATCGGCGAAGTGCTTGACGAGGAAATGCAAGATCAGAGCGGCACGGATGCGTGGTGGACAGGCTACGCGGAGCACTGCCGGAGCCTCCTCGAGGCAATGAGCGACAACAACAGCGAGGAAACCCAATTCGGGGTGTTTTGCTGGAAAACGGCTTTGGCCATTCTGGAGGCCTATGACCAACGCCACAACGTGTCCGACTGGGAACTACTGGAACAATTGGAGTCCGTGATTTTTCAAGGGGAGGAATTCGTGCGAAATCCAGAAGACCGGAAAACCCAGCTCTCCGAAATCTTTGCAGGCTGCCTTTGCTACCTCTACGGGTGGGCGAGCGAGCAGCGCCACGCCAGCGTTCTGGACGGTCTCGCTTAACCTCCTCACAGGCCGTCTATTGCTCCGGAGGCCGCTCCGCACCTTCAAACCGGGGCATCCCGAGGGGCGCCGGCAGTCCCTCCTCTCCGCAGGTGACTTCACTCTCCAACCGCTGCCTGACCAGCATTGCGATTCTCTCCACCCCGGGGAGTCGCTCACTCGCCTCGTGCTCCCTGTACGCCGCCGCCAGGCGCCGCGTAAATTCCTCCTCCTCTGCAAGGCTCATTTCCGCGCCAAGTTGTTTGAATAGATCATCATTCATAAGTAGTACTCGCCTTGGTATTCCGGGGCCGAGGCAATCTCCCTCAGCCGCTGCATCACCTTGTAGACGGTGTTGTCTACCACACCCCTTGAGACGCCCAGTTCCTGGGCCACCCTGCCCGGCGGCATCTCGTGGAGTTTGACCATCTCGAATATCTGGAACTGCCTCATGGGGATCGTTTCCCGCAGATCCTCAATCAGCGTCGCAAGCAGCGATTGCTGGAAGGTCCGTGCCTCCTCCGGGGTTTCCCGGGGAATGGCTTCCGGAATGCAAACGTCCGTATCGTCCAAAGAGAGGTGATCCAATGGGCGTTGCTTGCGCAATAGATCCACCACCCTGGCGTTGGTCAACACCCGCAGATAGGTGCGCAGGCGTCCGCGGTTTGCATCATACTGGTTTCGTTTAAAAAACTCGGCAACCACCTGCGCCACGACGTCCTCGAGAATGCCTTGCGGGGGCACGGACTCTCCGGTGTGGTGGCGGTATATTCCCGAGGCCATTGCGATCAAGGGCCCGTGATAGAGTTCCAAGAAGCGTTTCCATGACACCTGCCAGACCGCCTGCATGTCTTCCTCGCGAAGCCTCAGAAGCAGGCTTACCGGCGTTTCAGGTAATTGGTAGGCCATGGTGTTTCATTGGTGTTGCACAGGTTTTGGTGGAACAAAATCCGCATCGTTTCTTGTTCGCAGGAAGCGCACAAATCTCTCGGTGGTTCCCCCCAAAAAAATCCCTCAGGGTTTGCCAAAGAACGTGAAATTCTGGGCCGGCCGGATGATCTCCCAGGACTCCGGGCGGATGTTTACAAGTGCCGTCGCATTCGTCAAAACCTTCATCCCCTGCTCCTTCCGGAATTCTGCGTCAGTGTTAAGTTCTGACTCGAGCCTCCGTACCTTCTCCTCCAGAGGTTCACGTACGGGCAAACCGTACTTGCTCCCAATGCGACCGGTCATGGAGCGAAGCTCCTCAAGCGCCTTGCCTCGGGCTGAGACGTCAAGCACGGGAGGGAG
>CANJYI010000009.1 GCA_947478975.1 Chthoniobacteraceae bacterium | reverse complement strand
CCGCAGGATTCGACCTCTCTTGGACTCAACGTGCTCTACTACGCGGTGACGCACTAACGACCGCATGGAAGCCATGGGCCCGGGGAGACGTAGTTTTGGTACGGCGGTTTTGCTGGGGCTTTTTGCCGCACTTGGCGGGCCGGCGCTGGCGGTTCCTCCCCCGTATTTTGAGGCGTTCAACGCGACTGGGAAGGTGGAGTTTAATAAGCTTGGGGTTCCTGCCGAGGCACTCCCCGCTCTCGAGTTGGAGGGGCTCCTCGCCAAGGCGCGGGCGGGCGAGGACCCGCAGCAGTGGGTGCCGGGTCTCAAGCGGTTTAGCTCGGTGGACGCCCCCAAGGGGCCGGCGGCGGCGCTCAGAATGGTGGCCCTTTTTTGGGAGGCGCGGGCGCAGGCGCTGGAATGGGACAAGTTGCTGCGGGGAGCGTATCGTAAAAAGGCGCGGTTCCCCGAGAGTCTGGACGCTTTGCTCGCCAACGCTCCCGAAGCTTTGCGCAAAGATCCCTGGGGGGAAGCCTGGGCCTACCGTGCGACCGCACCTGCGCATTCGCCCAAGCTCGTCGGCCAGCGCTACCAACTCGGGCCTTCCCGTTATCCGGAGTTGGCGCCTCTGGAAGCGCCGGGCAAGATGCCCCAGCCGCGGCTGCCCGCCGGGGTGACGGTCGAATTCCTGAGTCTGAGCCCGGGGGATGGCGGCGCCAAGGGGGGCGAAGGCGCGCTGGTTTCCCTCAAGGTCAAAGACAACCGTCCGGCGGTGACGCAGGCGCAGCGTTGGAGCGGGGCCTACCAGTTTGGGGAGCGCTTCGGGGACTATTGGGTCGTCTGGATCCAACGGGGCGGAGTCCTTCTGGGCCACCCGGACGGGTTGCTGGCGTTGCCCCTCTAATTCTGCCATGGCCTCCATCTCAGACTTCCTAACCCCAGAGGCGCTGCGCAAGCTCGAGAGCCTTGCGATCCGTTCGCGTTATGTCGCCGAGGGGGCGCAGTCGGGCGGACACAAGAGCAAGCTCAAGGGGCAAAGTGTCGAGTTCGCAGACCGGCGCGAGTACGTCAAGGGCGACAACCTGCGGCACCTTGACTGGAAGGTATTCGGCCGCACCGAAAAGTATTTCATCCGCCAGTTTGAAGAAGAGACGAGTTTGCGGGTGCACATCCTTCTGGACGCCTCCGCCTCGATGGGGTTCAGCGGGGGACACGGCCGCCCGACCAAGTACGAGTATTGCGGCCGGTTGGCTGCGGCGCTTGCCTATCTGGTGACGAGGCAGCAGGACTCGGTGAGTCTGACACTTTACGACAACGAGATCCGGGACAGGCTGCCCTGCCGCGGCGGGGCGCGGCACCTTCGGTTGGTGGTGGAGCGGCTCGCTGCCAACTCCCCGCGCAATGTCACTGACACGGGGCACGCGCTCCATGCTCTGGCGGGGCAGTTGTCGCGACGGGGGCTGATTGTGCTCATGAGTGACTGCTTTGACAGTCCGGACGCGATCTTCAGCGCGATCGCCCATTTCCGAAAGCGGATGAACGATGTGGTGCTTTTGCAGGTTTTGGACCCGGTGGAACTGGAGCTTTCGCTGGAGACGGTTTCCGAGTTTGTGGACATGGAAACCGGGGAGCGGGTGGAAGTCGACCCGGCCCATGCGCGGAAGGCTTACAAGGAAGAGTTGCAGCGCTTCATCGACGGGATCAAGGAGCGCTGCGGAGTCATGAATGTCGACTACCGGCTGGCTTCCACCGCCGAAGGCTTCGACGATTTTATCCAGCAGTATTTGCAGGACCGCAGGAGGATGGCGTTGTGAGACAGTCCGATTTGCAATCGTCCGGTGTCGCGCCGGGAGCCGTCCAGGAAGGAAAGCCTAAGCCGTGACTTTTCTCACCACCCCGATGCTCTGGGCGCTTTCTGCGCTGGCCGTGCCGATCCTCATTCATTTGTGGCAGAAGCGGCGCGTGGTGGAGGTGCCCTTCAGCACGCTGCGGTTTTTGAAGGTGGTGGCCGCCCGCACAAGCCGCAGCGCCAAGGTGGAGCATCTGCTTTTGTTGCTGCTGCGCAGCGGGATTGTGGCGTTGGTGGCACTGGCTGCGGCGCGTCCGGTCGCCTCTCAGTTGTCGGCCCAGCTTTTCGGCGGGCAGGTGGCCAGGGCGGTGGTCCTGGTGGTGGACCAGTCCTTTTCGATGGGGTACGAAGTCAATGGCGCCACGCGCCTGCAATCGGCCCTGGATCAGGCGCGTGCGGTCATCGACGACCTGCGCCCAGGCGATTCGGTGGCGGTGCTTGGCGCGACGGATCGCGCCAGATCCGTGCTTCCGGAACTCACAGTGGACCACGCGGTCGCAAGGAAAGCGCTTTCAAGTATTGTGCTGACGGAGGGGCGTTCGGACTTTGGCCCGGTGCTGCTGGAGGCTCGCAAGACGCTTACCAGAAATGCGGGCGGCGAGCGCCAGATCATCGTTCTGACCGATCCGCAGGCACAGGGCTGGATGTTTGACACCAAAGGGTTGCTCGACTCGGAATGGGCCGCCTCCGGAGTGAAGCTCATCGTCGTTCGGACCGATGACACGGCTTCTCCGAACGCCTCCTTGTTGGCAATGCAGTTTGATTCCCCATACGCGTCCGCCGGCGGCACGATGCGGGGGATGGCCTCGGTTGCAAACTTTTCGGCGGTGCCCGTGCAGGAACTGTTTGAGCTCAAGACCGGCGAGGAACGTCTGGTGCAGCGGGCGGTGGATGTCGCCGCCGGAACCCGGCTGGATGTGCCTTTTGAATTTCAGATTCCCTCCTCTCTCACGGGAAAATGGCTTCCCCTTGCAGGCTCGCTCAGCGGTGACAGGCTCGCTCCCGACGACAAACGTTACGCCGTGGTGAACCTGACCCAACCGCCCCGAATCCTGGTGGTGGAAGCCGGTGACGCACCCGAGCGCGCCAAGCCGGGCTTTTTCCTGCGCAAGGCCTTTCTCGCGGGCAGTTCCCCCGCGCCCGTGAAGACCATCAAACCCGGGGAGCTGGATGACCTCAATCTAGACGCGTTTTCCGCCGTGTTTGTGCTCGGAGTGCCTTCCCTTTCCGACAGGGCTTCCGTCCGGTTGGACCGCTATCTGGAGGGGGGCGGTTGCGTGGCGGTCTTTCCTGGGGATGCGTTTCAAAACGCCGCCTGGGAAAAGGTCGAATGGATGCCTGCGGTTGCCGGGGAACGCCGGGATTTGCCAGCCGAAAGGTTGCCGTCGCTGCTGCTGGAGCCGCAGCATCCGCTCTTTAATTCCTGGGATGCCAGCACCCCGTTTCCAGCCCTGCCGCAGAAGCGGGTCCTCGCGTGGAAGCCCCGTCCAAATGCGCGTGCGCTGGTGGCCATGGGGCAGGGAATTCCCTTTCTGATGTACGGCGAGCGCGGTGCCGGGAAGGTGATCGTCGTCAACGCAACGGCAGATCTGGCTTGGGGAGGGTTCCCCGTTTCGCCCGCTTTTTTGCCTGTGGTCCAGGAAATTGGACGTCTTTCCAGCGCGCGTTCGGCGGGGGGGAAGGCGTTCTCAGTGGGCGATCCGGTGCCGGTCCCCGGGGGGATCGCAAAGGATCAGGCGCTGAATGTCCGGCTGCCCTCGGGTGAAACGGTGGTGGCGCCGGCGGGCCAACCGCTCTTGGACGAAGCGCCTCTGGCGGGTTTGTACGAGGCAGCATCTCCCAAGGACGGGGTCGTGGCGCGGTTTGCCGTCAACGTGGACGGGGCCGAAGGGGACCTCAACAGCGAGTCGCCGGAGGCGTTGGAAAAGCGGCTGCCGCACACCGGCCTGACGGGACTGGAGGAGTTGCAGGGCTGGCTGGAACGGAGCCGTGGCGTGGCGCCGCTGTGGCCGCTTTTGTTGGTTTTGGCGGCGGTTTTGTTTGGGGTGGAGTGTGTGTATTCCAATCTGCTGGCGCGCAATCGCGGGCAGGGTGAGGAAGGGGCGATCAAGACGGGCCGGCTGGCGAAGCGGCGTTTTGGACAGGGCAGGGCCCCGGTTTCGGAGGGGGTGGCGCCATGATCGCAGTTGCTTTTTCCCCGGTGTATTCGTGGATGCTGGTGCTCCTGCTGGCCTGTGTTTTGGGCGGGTGCATTCTGTGGAGCGGGCGGATCGGGCTGAAGCGGATGGACCGGCGCAGGGCGCTGGGCGGGCTCCGGTTTGGTGCGCTGGCGCTGTTGTTGGTGCTCCTGTTTCAGCCCCAGAGGCGCGTGGACGAAGTCACCGTGCTCAAACCCCAGCTGGCCGTGTTGGTGGATGACTCCGAAAGCATGGAGGACCGGGCCGACGTCCGTCAGCCCACCCGTGCCCAGCGCGTGCGGGAGTGGCTGGCCTCCCCCGTGCTTGCCGCGGCTCGGAAGCATTTTGAAATCCGGACCTTCCGGTTTGAGCTGCGTCCGAGTGAATGGGGAGGGGATGGAGGCGGTTTGGCTTTCAAAGGGACGGGTTCCAATGTGGTGTCTGCCCTGCAACAAGCGCGTGAGCGCTTCGTGGGACAGCCCTTGGCCGCGATGCTCCTTCTTAGCGATGGCTTGGACACCTCCGGAATTGGGGGCGGCTTCACGCTGCCGGGTGGGCTGCCCGTGCACACGATTGAGTTGGAGAAGCTCTTTGAATTGCCGACCAAGGCCAAGCGCGTGTGGATTTCCTCGGTGGACCCGCCAGGGCGCATCGTGGTGGGCTGGGACGCAGAGGTACGCGGGGCGGTTTCCGCCAGCGGCATGACCGGCCGCACGCTGAACGTCGAACTTTGGCGCGATGGCGTCAAATCGGCGGAGACGGCGGTGACCTTCAACGAGGACGAGCAGACCCGCCCCGTCGTGTTTCCCGTGGCGGGCACCGAGCCGGGGGTGTTGCAGTTTGAGCTGCGGTTGAGCGATCCCGCGGCGGATCCGGATGCCAAGACGCGTCACTTCGCGATCGAGGTGGTGGCCCCAGGAAAGCGGATTCTTTACGTGCAGAACTCGTTCGGCTTTGAGTTCAAGTTTCTCCGTCGGGCTGTGGCTGGGGACCGCAATCTCCAGCTGCAGGCGTTCGTGCGCTCTGGCGATGGACGGCTCGTTGCAATGGGCGACCGCGGCACACTGGACAGCGGGAAGGCTCCCAAACTGGAGTTTTCGCAGGCGGGTCTTTCCTCCTTTGCGGTGGTTGTGCTCGGGGATTTGCCTCCGGAGGCTCTCACAGCGGACCAGTACAAGGCGGTCCGCGAGTTTGTGGACCGCGGGGGCGGGCTGGTTTTGTTGGGGGGGGCAGCTGGGATGGCTTCGGCGGAGGTTGCCAAGACGCCGCTGGTGGAGATGAGCCCTGCCAAGCTTCCGGCTGAATACAAAGAGGGAAGGTTCCCGGTGAGGATCACCGATGCGGGGTTGCGGCATCCTGTATTCGGGCCGCTTTTTGCCAATGTGAAGGAGTTTCCGGCGCTCTTGTCTGTGAACATTGCGCGCTCGAGTTCCCCGGCGGCCGAGGTCCTCATTGAGGCGGAGGAGGGGGGAAACAAGTTCCCGGTGGTGGTGGCGTCGCGGTTTGGGGCCGGGCGGGTGGTCAGCGTGATGACTGATTCTGTGTGGCATTGGCGGATGGGAGCCAAGAGCTGGTCGGCGGACCGCTCGCCGTACGACGTTTTTTGGAGTCAGTTGATGGAATGGCTCATCCCCAAGGAGCAGGACAAGCAGGGTGTCGCCAAGCTGGAACTGGTGACCGAACGACCCGCCTACAGCCTCGGAGAGCAACCGGAGGTGCGCGCGGTGTTGGAGCTTGGCGGGGCCGAGGGGAAGCCGCCCGCGACCCTGCCCCTCAGCGTGCGGACGCCGGATGGAAAGGTTTTTGAATACAAGATGAAGCAGGGGCAGTTTCCGGCTGGAGGCAGAACGATCAACGGCTACGTGGCGGCGGTGGAGCCCAATGTGCCGGGGATGTTCACCGCGCGCGCCCACTGGGAGTCCGGCAAAATCAAGCTGGAGGCTGAAACCCGGTTTTCCGTTTCCAAGCCCGCCACCGAAAAGACGGGCCGCCCGATAGACAGGGAGCTGCTCGAACGGGTGGCGCAGCAGACTGGGGGACGTTTCTTCAAGTGGGAGGAGCGGGACGAGTGGCCCGGGTTTGTCCACGCCAAGGAGCAGCAGATCGCACGGGTCCGCCTTCAGGAGCTTTGGAACCATCCCTTGTTGCTGCTGTTGCTATTGGGATTTCTCTCCGCCGACTGGGTGTTGAGAAAGCGTTGGAATCTGCCTTGAGACTCAAATTGCCGGCTCGCTCTTTTCCCCTGTTTTATCCACTGTAATATCTCATGAAAGCCCCCCTCCTTGCTTTTTGCCTCTGTCTGGGCGCCTCGGACTTCGCATTCGCTGACAAGATGATCCCCATTCCCGTGCCGAATGGAGACTGTACGGATGCGTCGCTGGCCGGCTTCCGGTTCCGGTACGACGTGGAGCCTGTCAAACAGGACCAGTACGTGGACAACCACAAGTGGATAAAGTCGGGTGTCGTTGGCGGGAAGAAATGCGTGATGATTCAGGCGCCTGCCTCTGTTTTGGTGACCCAGACCGCCAAGGTGGAGACTGCCTTCCTGCCGGTCCAGCCTGGGGCGACTTACAAGTTTCTGATCGACTACTACCTGGACGGCACCGGCACCAAGATGTGGGCGGAAACCTGCGTGGTGGATCCGAGGCCGGATTCGGTCCGGGAGGACGAAGAGTCCAAGGGAAAGCGGACCACCATTTTCCGGTTCAAGCCGTTCAAGGGACTGCCCGCATTGCTGATGGTGCACCGCGCCGCGGCTCCGGAATTGGGCAAGGAGGAACCCCAGAACTGGTACACGGCGGAGCGGGAGTTCACGATTCCCGCCGAATGGCCGGTGACGCTGCCTTTCACCATCCGCGGGGATGGCGTGGGAACGACCTTTCCTGTGAAGGCGGAGCGCAAGGACGATGATGCGACTTTTGAGGTGATCGAAGTCCGGTTGCGCACCGCCGACCAGAAGCTGCCCTACCGCCAGAACAAGGGGCAGGATTACACAATAGACGGGGGTTCCATCGCCTTCGTCAAACCGCCCCCAGCGGGCTCCGAGGCGACGGTGAATGTGAAATGGAAGCTCAAGCCCCGCTACATGTCGCTCAAGACAATCGCCCTTGGCGGCGGTGACGACTCCACCGCGGCGTTCAACAACTATCGCCTCTTCAAGACCAAGGAACCCGGCGAGGCGACTGCGCCCGTCGACGGCATCGTCCGCTGAATACCCCCCCTTTTTTCGCGCAAGCCGGATATCCGTTTAGCAACCTCGCTTCCCCAGAATATGGCACTCAATCCCAATACGGTCACCCACCGGCTCGAACATGCGACCCGCCGCTGGAAGGCATCGCAGGGCGCAAAGTTTCTCCTCGCTGGAGGCGGAATGGGGCTTGCGCAATTGGTGGTTTTTCTGGGGCTCGACACCTGGTTTCACTTTGGCGCGGCGGCGCGGTGGACGACTTTTTCGCTCATTGTCGGCTCTCTGCTGACGGGGGCGCTCCTTGCGTGGCGGGTTTGGGTGCCAAAGGTCTCGTTGGCGAGCATGGCCCGGCGGCTTGAGATCGCCTCCGGCGACCGTTCCAATACGCTCATTAACGCCGTTCATTTTGAGCAGGCGCTTCCGATCGGTTCGCCGCTGCGGTCGGCGATTTTTGCCGAAATGAACGACCCCTTCCCGCAGGTGCGCTGGGATGTGGTGTTTGACCGGGGGCTTCTGCAGCGGTTGGCTTTCGGGCTGGGGGGCGCGGCGCTCGCACTCTTTGTTTTTGCCGCGCTCATGCCTTTGAACGCATTCAATTCGGCTCTCCGGATTCTGCTGCCGGCCAGCAACATTCAGCCCCTGACCCGCACCCGGATCGAGTCGCTGCATCCCGGGAATGATTCCGTGCCGCACGGCCGCGACGTCCACCTGCAGGTTACCCTCGCCGGGGAGGTGCCTAAGAGCGCCTGGGTGCGCTACCGGGAGGCCGGCGGAAGCTGGCAACGGTCCCTGCTGGAGCATGAGGCGGGGCAGTCCGCGTTCAGTTTCACGTGGAAAGAGGTCAAACAACCGCTCGAGTACGAGGTGCAGGCGGGCGATGTGGAATCGCCCCTGCACCGGATTGGCGTTCGGCCAAGAACCGTTCTTAAGACGGGCGAGGCGGAGATCGTTCCGCCAGCCTACACCGGGCTCCCCGTAACCAAGGTGGGGGTGACCAATGCATTGCAGGGGGTGCCGGCGGGTTCCCAGGTGAGGATGCGACTTTCTTTCAACAACCCGTTGGTCGAGCTCAAGGCCACGGCCGAGGGGGACCAGGTTTTCACTGTGGAATTGGTGAGCCCCACGGAGTGGAGTTTTGCGTTTGATTCCAAGACGGTGCGCGCGTTGCGCATCGCCTTCAAGGACGAGTCGGGCACGCCCGAGATGCTCAACCTGCCGGTGGAGGTGCGTCCGGACGAACCCCCCAAGGTGGTGGTGCTGGCACCCGAGGAGGGCAAGGAGTTGTTTGCTGAAAAGGGGGCGCGGCTTGCGTTGAAGTTTACGGCGTCTGACTCTTTGGGGCTCGGATTTGTGGGGCTCTACCAGGAAGGGGACGATCCTGAACACGGCAAGCTGTTGCAGGAGTTTGACGCGGCGGTGGGCGCTAAAAGCTGGGAAGGTAGCGCGTCGGTGACTGTCGCTCCGCTGGCCGAGGAAAGCCGGGTGACCTACAAGATCGTGGCGCGGGACGCAAACGATGTGACGGGTCCGGGAACGACCCAGTCGCGGCCCATCGTGGTGCAGCTCAAATCGGCGGTGAAGGTCGCCGAAGCGAAACAGGAGGCACAGAAGAAAATCGAGGCCGGCATGGAGGCTCTGATCGGCCTGCAAAGCAAAAACCTGGATGAAACCCGCGCGCTACTGCTCAAGAAGGGAGCGGCCACGGTGGAGGCGCTTTTGGAGCGGCAGATGAAGGTGGCCACCATGGCTGGCGAACTTTCCGTGGCCACCGGCGGGGTTTCCCCCGAGGTCCATGCGACGCTGGAGCGCCTCTTGGAGAAGGAAATGAAGGAAGCCGTCCTCGCGTTGCGTGAAGCGGGCAGCGCTGAGGATGAGTTGCGCGGCAAGCAGTTGGTTCATGCCTCCGGTTTGGAGGCGGCGATTTTGGGCCGCCTCAAGGGGACTCCGGATGCACTCCAGGAGGAGGCCAAGCGCGCCGAGGTGATGGCTGCCATTTCCGGGCTGGAGAGCTTGTTCAAGGAACAGCGCGACATCTTTAAGGACACCAAGGCCAAGGGCAGCGCGGAGGGTGCGGCCCTAGCAAAGCGTCAGGATGCGCTGGCCGAGCGCGTGCCTGTGGTGCGGCAGGGGCTTCTAGCCGACAGCAAGAATGCGGGAATTGGCGACGCAGATTTGCGCAAACGCTTCGAGGAGGTTTCCGGGCTGCTCGGCGAGTTCAAGGTGTACGAGGGCATGCTTGGGTCTGTGGAGCATCTGGAGGCGGCACGGGTCCCTGAATCGCTCAAAAAGCAGGAGCAGGTGCTTGGGGCGCTGGCGAAGCTGGCGGCGATGCTCAACGACTGGCAGAAAAAAGAGGCCCAGGAGAAACGCGACGAACTGAAGGAAAAGCTCTCGGAGTTTGACGAGCGCCTCCGGAATCTGGCCGATGTGCAGAAGGACATCGTGGAAAAAACCAAGGAGATGGCCCGCAAAACGGAGCTGCGTCCCGACGACGTGGCGCAGATGGACGAGCTCAAAAAGACCAAGGACCTGGTCAAGGAGGCCGTCGAGCAGATGACCACCGACATGCAGGCTTTTCCCGATACCAAAGCCGGCAATGAAATGAAGGACGCACTGATGCAGGTCTTCGAAGACGTCGAACAGGAGGATCTGGAAGACGTGCTTGCCGGAACCAAAAAGCCCACCGAGGTCGCGGTGCAAAAAGAGCAGGGGATGCTGGATGCGCTCGAAAAGGCCAAGGAAATCTCGGCCGACATGGAGCACTGGCTGGCCACCAAAATGGACACGACCAAGTGGCTCATGGAAAACTTCGACAAGTCCGAGATGCCCGAAATCCCGATGCTCCCGCTCGCGGACGCTTTCGAGGATCTGGTGGGCGAGCTGCTCAAGCAGCAGCAGGACATCGCCGAGGACGTGAAAAGCTCTGCCTCAAACCAGGCTCTTGCCGAGATTCCCGCCGGCTGGGACGTGATGGACGGCGTCTTGCCCTCGTTTGGTGCACAGGGCAAGTCCGGCAACCAGGCGCCCAAGCACAACGAACAGATGGGGCGCTCCTCCGGCGGGCGCGAGGGGATGTCCGACGGGGAGATGGCGGGCACCGAGACCCAGATGCTCAAGGGGGACACGCCCGACGCACGGCGCACCAACGACGCCATGCAACAGGGACAGGTGCGCGACAACGGGGAGGTGGGCCAGACCAGGGCAACCGGCGGCGGCAAGGCGGGCGGCTTTAGCGATCGCAACGGCATGGAGGGAAACGCTCCGGTGCGCACGGTCCAGTCCGACAAGAAGCCCGCAGATGCGCTGGCCGTGCAACAGGCAATGCTGGCGGAAAAGACCGCGCAGAAGACGGCCGAGGCGGCGATGCTCTACATCAAGTCGGACGGTTTGCGCGAGGTCTCCAAGGTGATGTCCCAGGCGGCGCAGGCGCTCAAGGAAGGCCGCGGGCAGGACGCAACGGCCTTGCACCAGCGGGTGGTGCGGCAGCTCAAGGAGCTCAAAGGCGGGGTGCAGGGCAACGAAGTCGTGGTGCGCGCCTCTGCCGCCGGCAAGGGCGAAGAGCGCAAGCTGCAGGGAGGAAACGAGGGTGAGGCGCCTGCCGCTTACAAGGCGATGGTGGCTGATTACTTCAAAGCATTGGGACAGGAGAAATGAAGCGGGTCTCGATTGATATTGTCGCAGCGGCCTTGCTGCTGTGGCCGGGCCTGTATGGAAAGTCGGCGCTGGGTGCGCCCGCCGTGCCGGCGGGTTGGGCGATTCCGGACGCGACGTTCCGATTTACGTGCGTTGCCAAGACGCCGCCCTCCCTGCCGGAGGCGGGGTGGGTGCTGGAGGTGCCCGAGTTAGGGCACACCATGCCCAATGCCGCCGACGTGCTGTTGCTGGATCCGGCTGGCAAACCGGTCACCGTCGAACGGGGCTTTCGTTCCGACGGGATGAAGGTGTTCCTCGTGGCCAAGGGATTGCAGGCCGGCCAGGAGTATGCCGTCTACTACGGCGGTGCCCGCACGCGGGCCGTCCCCACGTGGACGCCGAAGCCCGGTCTCTTTCTGGAGGTCCGCCGCATGGCGCTAGGCACTTCGCTGGACTCCCCTGACTCGCTGGAAACGGCCTGGAAGGCTTCCACCGGAATTGACGGAGCGGAGTATGTCTCCTCCATTGCTCTCAACGACAATCCGTACGGGGAGGGAAGCTACTTCCTGAGCCGCTACCGGGGCTGGCTAAAGCCGGGCGCGATGAACCTGCCGCTGCTTGTGGCCTCGAGCGACGCGAGTTTTCTTTGGATCAACAGGAAGCTGGAGATCGCCGCTCCCGGTTTGCACGACCCGGTGCTGACGCTCTCGAAGGCCGCCAAAAAGCAGATCGCGATTCCGGAGCAAGGGGTGCTTGTAGACTTTTTGCATGCCAAGTCGAGCAGCGGCCTTGCCTCTGCTCGGTTCGGCTACATTAAGGAGGGCAACCAGGTGGGGCTTTTTGAAAAGGAACAGTGGGTGACGCCTGGGACTACGGAGCGGGTGAAGTTGGAGCACATCCAGTTTGGCGTCATTCCTCCGCTACAGGTCAACCACCGGGACTACATCGGCTGGGATGGGCTCTGGCTCTTTGACAGTGAGCTCAAATTCGCCCCGGGCCTTCCGGCGGATTGCAGCGTGAGTTGGGAGTTCACCGACGGGGGCAAAAGCGACAAGCCGGTTGCCGAGCGGGTGCTTTCCGGGCTGCATCCCGTCGGCGTCATTGCGACGCTTAAGCGCGGTGCAGACTCCCTGCGGATCGCCTTCCGGTTCTCCTTGGGCGGACGCGTGAAGGAGGCCTCCATTAACAACCCCTCTGATCTGGACCGGTACTTGAAGAAGCTCGCGGTGGAGGATCTTTCGAAGGTGGATTCCGAGGCTTTGAAGGGCTTCTTTCGGTTCGCGCGCGAGTTTGGAACAGAACAGCAGACCGGTAAAGTGGCGGCGGCGTGGATTGCACGAAACCCGGATCCGTCCGATCCAAACTGGATCATCGGGCTGCTTTCGCGCCTGCGTGGAACGGCCCAGGTAGAGCCCAAGGCGGCGTTGACAGAGCTTGCGAAGCTTCCGCCGGCGGTGGCCAAGCGATTCTTGCGGGAGCTCGCCCTGTTCGAGCTGGATACGCGGGTGATCCTGCTGAAGGACGACTCGGCGGTGGCCTTCGCCCAGCAACTGCTGCCTGCTTTCGCCCAGCAACCGGAGGTGGTGCAGATCATCCGGACCCGGATCGGCGATCTATACCGTCTGCAGGGACGGCTCAAGGAGGCGGAGGAGATCTATGTGGCGGTCCAGAAGACGGTGCAGGATGAAAGCGCGGGACGCAAATTTGCGGCTCAGGACCGAGCCAACGCGGTGGCTGTGGGCAACCTGATTGGGGGCGGGTATCGAGTGGAGGCCGAGGCGCGCCTGCTGGTCTGGGAACTCGCGCATCCGATGGCCAAGCTGCAAAGCGACTTTTTGCTGCTGCGGGCGCAGGCGCACATGCTGTTTGGGCGCTGGGGGGAGGCCCTACAGGAGGTTGATTCTTTCAAGGCGCTGAATCCAGAGAGTCCGTTTCAGATCCCGGCGGACTTCCACCGGGCGCGCGCACTTGCCGGACTGGGGCGCAAGGAGGAGGCCCAAAAGATTTGGGGTTCGATTGTGACGCAGTATCCAAAACATCCGCTGGCCGAGAACGCGCTTCGGCTCAAAAACACCCCATGAAAGTCAGGCTTTTCCTCTGTTTTTTTGCCTTTGTGCTGAGTGCCGCCGCACAGAACACCAAGGGTTTTTACACGCAAACCAAGCCGGGCACGGCGGGAGGCCTTACGGCCAAGGTGGATACTGCCCTCACGTATGCCATCGCGCTGGAGCGTGACCGCACCTCCGCCTACAAGGGGACGCTCAGCGAGGAAAACACCCGCTTTCACTTTGCCAACCTGCCCACTGGAAAATACGACCTGCTCCTTTTCACCAAGGGGAGCCTTGTATTTGAAGGCCTCCAGCTCGGAGAACCTGCTGACCTCGGATCGGGAGCGGGGCGCAAAAACTTAGAGGAGCGGGTCGCGAAGGCGGATGCTTTCTTCAACAAATACAAACTCCACCGCATGGGCTTGATCGAGGACGGGAGCAAGCTGCTGGCCCTGGTTGAACGGATGAGGGACAAGGAAACGCTCACCGGAGCGGGGGAAAAGCTCAACGGACCCGTGCGCCGTTTTGAGTTGGCCCAATTCGACAGGGCGGCTGACACCTGGTCTTTTATGGTCAACCGTCACCTTTACAGGGAGGAGGACGCCGCAGGCAGGGTGGAGTTTCTCGACTCGAAGTTTGTTCCTGCTCTTGGCAACATCCGGGTGATTGAGTCGGTCAAAGATTTGGGTGTCATTGCCCTGAAGCAGTAGAGTCGCCGCCCGCCTGCCAGTTTTCTTGCATCTGTTCCGTTCCAATCCCTTCACACATGCCCTCCCTTACCTCGACCAAAGGCTCCCTCTCGGGCGCTGTTTTTGAACTGGTGCCCCCCGCGTTTTCGCTCGGACGCGATCCTGAAAACGCGCTGCTGCTCCCCAACGAGTCCGGCGCCTCCCGCAAACACGCGTTGCTCTTTGAAAAGGACGGCTTCTGGTGGGTGGAGGACCTGGGCAGCAGCAACGGCACCTCGGTCAACGGCAAGGAGATTGAGCAGGCCGCCCAACTCCAGGAGGGCGACGTCATCGCCGTCGGAATTGAGGAACTCCAGTTTAGCCTGTTGTCCGCAAAGGCGGTTTTTGAAGACGCGCCATCCGGCGAGGCTTCTGTTGGAGAGGCCGCGGTCCTGCTGGAAGCGGCGGCCGAGCCCCTTTTGAACGTTCCAGTGCCGGAGTCCGCTCCCTCAAAGACGCCGGAAAAGGCGCCTGAGTTTGCCCCCGGCGTGCAGGAATTGGTGACGCGGATGAGCGCCCTGACGGTGGAGATCCGCAAGGAGATCGGCAAGGCGATCGTCGGGCAGGTGGACATTGTGATGGACATGCTAACGGCAATTATTTCCCGCGGGCATGTGCTTTTGATCGGGATGCCGGGCCTCGCCAAAACCACCCTGGTGCGGACCATTTCCGAGGTGCTGGACCTGGAGTTCCGGCGCATCCAGTTCACCCCCGATTTGATGCCCTCCGACATCACCGGCACGGACATTCTGGAAGTGGACGAGGAGACAGGAAAGAAGGCCTATCGCTTTATCAAGGGGCCCATATTCACCCAGATCCTGCTGGCTGACGAAATCAACCGGACCCCGCCCAAGACGCAGGCTGCGTTGTTGGAGGCGATGCAGGAGTACCGCGTGACGGCCTCGGGCCAGACCTTCGACCTAGCCGCCCCGTTCTTTGTGCTGGCGACCCAGAACCCGCTTGAGCAGGAGGGCACGTATCCGCTGCCTGAAGCGCAGTTGGACCGCTTCATGTTCTCGATCTACATCGACTACCCGAGCGAGGAAGAGGAGGAGCTCATCGCTAAGTTCACGACCAGCACGCTCAAAACCGTTCTAAACAAGGTCATGGACGGCGCCCAGATCCTGGAGTTGCAAAAGACCGTGCGGGATTTGCCCGTGAGCGACCACGTTTTGAAGTACGCGGTGCGGTTGGTGCGGGCCACCCGACCGGGCGACAAGCGGGCGCCGGATTTCATTCAGCGATGGATTCAGTGCGGCTCGGGTCCGCGCGCTGCGCAGAACATCATCGTGGCGGCAAAGGCCCGTGCCGTGATCGCTGGCCGTTTGCTGGTGACGACGGCCGATGTGCGCTCAGTGGCGCGCCCGGTGTTGCGCCACCGGATGTTCACCAACTTCACGGCAGACAGTGAGGGGATGGACACCGATAAGATCGTGAACAAGCTCTTGGAAGTTGTCCCCGAGCCAGACGCGTCGGATTACTAAGCCGTGTTTGCAGTCAGTTAAACACAAGTTCGGGAATGGCAACTCACGGGCTCTGGAGAACAAAAACCATAAACCGGAGATTCAGAGAGGCATCCCCAGATTAAGCAGATTCCCCAGATAAGAGGAAACCATCAGGTAGAGCTGTGAACTCTGCGCCACCTGCGGATCAATACCGGTTCCCTGAAGAGTCAGCGAGAAACTACGCTAGTGAACATGCCCTCGGAGGGAAGTGTCGCGGCACCGGAAAATTTGGAAGCGAGTTGCAAAACGGGAAACGCTTGCCGGTCTGGGCACTGCCTAAAGAGTTGGGAATCAGACGGGAGGCGGGGGCGGGAATCGAACCCGCGGTAGAGCTTTTGCAGAGCTCGGCCTTACCACTTGGCGACCCCGCCGCGACTGAGGCGAGAACATAGCCGCAACTGGGTTTTCTCGTCAAGATGGACTGCGGTATGAAGCTGGAATAGCGAGCATTGTCTCGCCGCGTTAGACAAGGTTAGAGGAGCAGAATAGGGTCACAACGGTTATGGATGCACTGAGGGTTACTTTTCTTGGGACGGGGACTTCACAGGGAGTGCCCAGAATCGGCTGTGGCTGCCCGGTGTGCGTTTCCACGGATTTCAGGGATAAGCGGACGCGCTGTTCACTTTATGTAGAGTCTCCCGAGCTGAGCTGGGTCGTGGACACCGGCGCGGACTTTAGAACACAGTGCCTAAGGGAGGGGGTCCTCAGGGTGGACGCGGCGCTTTACACCCATGCGCACACCGATCATGTGCTCGGTTTTGACGACCTGCGCCCTTTTTGCCACATCGACCGACCGCTGCCCCTTTATGGCTCGGCTGCGACGCTGGGGCAACTGGCACAGATGTTTGCTTTCGCCTTTGACCCGGCGAACCGGGTCCCGGGTTATGTGCACCCGCTGCCGAATGTGGTCGACGGGGAGTTTGTGCTTGGGGAGATCGGCGTGCTTCCGCTTGCGTTGCCGCACGGGAGAATCACCTCCACTGGCTATCTTTTTCGCAGGGGGGAAGTCCCCTTGCTGGCCTACTTGACTGATTGCAAGACGGTGCCGACGGAGGTGGAGAAGGCGGTGTCCGGCGTGCGGCATCTGGTGCTGGATGCCTTGCGCAAAAAGTCTCACCCGACTCATTTGAGCACTGGTGAGGCGTTGGAGGTGGCCGGCCGGGTGGGCGCTGGCACCACCTGGCTGACGCATTTGTGCCACGACCATCTGCATGGAGAGCTGGAGGCGGAGCTGCCTTCAGGAGTCCGCGTCGCCTACGACGGGCTCAAGCTGGAAATGTAGTCGCTTTTTTGGGGGCAGTAGGTCGCGGTCGGAGTCGGGTGGGCGCGGTTGTCAACAGGAGGCGGCAGCGGGCTCCGCATGATCTGGGCGGTGCGACTGGTTTTGACTTTCTTGCCTGCGGGGGCTTAGAGTGTTTTTGAGGAAAAGTTTACTTTCAGCCTTTGCGTCCCCGCCGCTTATTTGCGCGCCGGAAAGAGGAGGCTGAGTCGGATTTTTGTTCATTCCCCGCCCTTGTTCCCCATTGCAGCACTAATCCCAGAACAGCAAACGTGAGCGCCAACCCTGAGTTTATTCTCGAAATTTTGCAGGAGGCCTGTCTTGTGTCCAAGGCGCAGTTGGATCGCGTTCTCTCCGAGGGATCGCCCGGTAGTGCGGTGGAGCGGTTGGTTGAACATGGGGTGCTTTCTGAGGAGGACTACATGCGGGCCCTGGCCGCGCACGCCTCCATGGAGTTTGTGGACGTGGCGGCGATGGTGGTGGCGGACGAAGTTTTGGCCGAGGTGCCGCGGGAATTGGCCGAGCGATACAAGGTCATTCCGCTGGCCCGTACGGAGGGGGGGCTCGTCGTCGCCGTTTCCAACCCCCTGGATTTCGACACTTTCGACAGTCTGGCGCACGTGCTGGGAAGCACGCCTGAGTTCGTCTGTGGCACGCCGGGCGCGATTCGGGACGCTCTCTTTAAGTGGTACAAAATCGGGAACGACCCGGCCAAGCCGGCAGGGGCGGACATTTACCAGGTGGATGAAAAGGGGGACGGAGAAGGTGGAGACGCGCCGATCATCCGGATGGTGACGTCTCTCCTGATGGAGGCGTACACCATGCGCGCGAGTGACATTCACATGGAGCCGATGGAGAAGGTGTTCCGTGTGCGCTTCCGGGTGGATGGCGTCCTTCAGGAGATGCAGAGCCCGCCCAAGCGGCTGCAGGCTGCGATTATTTCGCGCCTCAAAATCATGACGGGCTCGATGTCCATCGCAGAGAAGCGCCTTCCCCAAGACGGCCGCATCCAGGTGACCGTGGGCCAGCGGCAGGTGGACTTACGTGTTTCGACGGTTCCGACAACCCAGGGAGAGAGCATCGTCATGCGTATTCTGGACAAGTCGGCCTTGCAGTTGGGGCTTTCCCAGTTGGGCTTCCTTTCCGACGACCAGGCGATTTTCGAGCGGCTCATTACACTGCCTGACGGGATCTTGCTTGTCACAGGGCCCACCGGTTCCGGCAAGACCACCACGCTGTACGCCTGTCTCAACTACATCAACCGCCCGGACAAGAAGCTCATCACCGTCGAGGATCCGGTGGAGTACCAGATGGCGGGGATCAACCAAGTACAGGTCAACACCGAGATCGGAATGACCTTTCCAGCTGCCTTGCGTTCAATGCTGCGCCAGGCGCCCAACGTGGTCATGATCGGGGAAATTCGCGACGCCGAAACGGCCAACATTGCGATCAACGCCTCGCTCACCGGCCACTTAGTCTTCTCCACTTTGCACACCAATGACGCACCGGGAGCTGTGGCCCGTTTGGTGGACATCGGCGTGCAGCCGTTTTTGGTGTCTTCAGCCGTGCGCGCGGTTCTGGCCCAGCGCCTGGTCCGCAGGACCTGCGCAAAGTGCAAGCAACCCGCGGAACTATTGCCCTCCGACATGCGCGCCCTTGGGATTGACGCGCTCCAGGCGGCCGGTGCTTCGGTCTCCAAAGGGGCGGGTTGCGAGTTCTGTCGGCAGAATGGGTACCGCGGGAGGGCGGGAATCTTCGAGTTTTTTACGGTCGACGACGAGGTGCGTTGCATGATCAACGAGCGCGCCACTACTCTGCAGCTGCGCAAACGGGCGAGGGAAATGGGGATGCGCACGATGCGCGAGGACGGCATTCGAAAGGTGCTCTCCGGGATGACAACCGCTGAAGAGGTTATTTCGGTGACCATGGGGGATAAGGAATAGCAGCGGACTGAAAGGACTTTAGTTATGAACCACTCTCAAGTCTTGGAGTTGCTCTCGGAGCAGGGATTGATTTCGGAGGACGTCATCGAGGACGTCGCCTTCGAGGCGACCCACACGGGGTTGCCCGTAGCAAAAGTGCTGGAAAAGAGGGATTTGCTCACCGAAGGCCAGTTTTATGAAGCCATCGCGCAGACGCTCGGACTCGAGGCGGTCAGTCTGGAGGGGGTGGAGCTGCCCGAGGAGTTGATCAAGCTGCTGCCGGTTGGTCTGGCCCAGTTGCACCGGGCGATTCCAGTGGGCTGGGACGGACACGCATTGCAGATTGCGATGGTCGACCCGTTTCATCACCAGTCGATTGAAGATTTGCGCTTCGCGCTTGGGGTGGAAGTACAGCTGGTCATTGCCCCGGAGGACGAGGTGATCGAACTGCTGAGGCGCTGTTACAGCCGAGGGGCGGGGGAGATGAAGGAGGTGCTACACCAGCTCGAGCTTGAAGCCCAGGCGGCTCAGGATGCGCAGGATGCCGACACCGCGGCGGCTCCGATCGTGCGGTACGTGGATCTTGTCATGCAGCAGGCGATCAACGACCGCGCCTCGGACATCCACTTCGAGCCGTTCGAACACGATTTCAAGATCCGCTACCGGGTCGACGGGGCCTTGTACGAAATGGCACCGCCGCCGAGGCATCTGGCCACCACTATCATTTCCCGTGTGAAGGTCATGGCAAATCTGAACATCGCCGAGCGGCGCCTGCCTCAGGATGGGCGTATCCAACGTGAGGTTGGAGGGCGCCAGGTGGACATGCGTGTTTCTACGCTTCCCACCCAGTTTGGTGAGAGCGTTGTGCTCCGGGTTTTGGACCGTTCCAGCGTCAACCTGAGTCTCGAGGCTCTCGGGATGCCCAAGAGCATCTACGACTACTTGGTTCGGACCATCGAGCTCCCTAACGGAATTTTCATCGTCACCGGCCCCACGGGTTCCGGGAAGACGACCACCCTTTACGCGTGCTTGGACAAGATCAACACGATCGACGCGAAGGTGCTCACCGCCGAGGACCCGGTAGAATTCGATATCGAGGGGATCATCCAGGTGCCGGTAAACGACGGGATCGGACTGACCTTTGCGCGGGTGCTGCGGGCCTTTTTGCGTCAGGATCCGGACCGGAT
>CANJYI010000008.1 GCA_947478975.1 Chthoniobacteraceae bacterium | reverse complement strand
GCGTGACACCCCCCGGCTGAAAGAGGCTCGGGAATATGCCCTTGGTAGGGCTCAGAAGCAAGGGGCGAGACAAGTTTCCCCCACTTGGAACGCCTAGCGCAGCCGATTATGCGGTTTCCCTCTTCAAAAAAGATTCCGCAACCCGCCTTCTGAGGCTCGTTTGAGCCTGTGAGCTGGTGGTTTGGTTTATTCCGCTTTGCTGCTCAGAATTAGCCGGCTTGGGTTTATTTTTCGTGAATGTGCCGGTAAACACGGCGGGGCCGCTGCTCTCGCAGGCTCGTTAGCGCTTGCGGGATGGAGCGCCAAAGGTGAAAAGGGTACTGCGTCGCGCCCGTAGCTCAGTTGGATAGAGCAACGGATTTCTAATCCGTCGGTCACTGGTTCGAACCCAGTCGGGCGCACCCCTTCCACGGATACCGTCCTGTCGCCTGTGACTGTTTTTCGTACGCTGGACCGCTGGCCGGTTTGGATTGCACCTGTGGCTCAATCGAAGAAGGGTGCTGTATGAAGATTCGTTTTGAGCACTTGCTGGCGGTCCTCGGGGGCCTTTTTGTCTTCGGTTGCACTCAGGAGCAGCGCAACCGGTTCGGCCGGGATGTCCAAAACTGGACCGGTTCCGACGGGGTGCTCGAGGTTTACGCCGGGGACAAACTGGTGCGCAGGTTTCTCAAGGTTGAAAAGCTGAGCACCGCCATGGGAACCGACGACGGACGGCCGCGGGACTACCGGTACGGGTTTGGAGTTCTGGACGAAAACCTCAACATGATCGCGGATCCGACAGAGAAGAAGGTGTACTTCGAAATCAGCAGCCACACCAACATGGTGTTTTTTGAGAATCCCCGGTAGGCCGCGCTTTGGAGATTCTGCCTATTGTGGCGGCGACTGTTTTACAACGGACGGCTGTGCGCGGGCTTTTCCAATGTTGGCGGGTAGGCTAGTTTGTCCTCGGCCGTGTTCACAGTCAGTTAACCCCAATGTCGGGAAGGACAACTCGTTGGCTCTTTCGATCAAAATCCATAAGCCTCAGATTCAGAGACTCATCCGCAGATGACGCAGAATGCACAGATACTCCTAGTGGTTCCTTTATATCTGGAAACTCTGCGTCATCTGCGGATCACTCCCTGTTCCGCTAGGAGTCAGCGAGAAGTTCCGGTAGTGAGCACGCCCTAGAGAATGGCTTCCGATCGAAACACACCCGAGTTTGCTCTGGAAAGGGCTGCAACTCGCTTTGTACGGGTCATTTTGGATGATTCCGGAAGCCGGGTTTTTGACTACGGGGTTCCAGAGGGAGTGGCGGTCTCTCCCGGTTGCCGGGTGCGCGTTCCCGTCCGCACCCGCACCTTGCTGGGTACGGTGCTGGAAGTGACCGACTATTCGGAGGCGCGCGGCATTCGGATGGTGTCCGAGGTCCTCAGGAGCGACGCGGGGATGAATCCGGCGCTGCTCAAACTGGCCGCCTGGATGGCCGACTACTATTGCTGTCCTTTGGAGCTGGCGATGCGTGCTGTGTTGCCGCAGGTCATCCGCAAGTCGGAGATGACCCACCAGCAGCGCCAGCGGGTGCGTTTGCTGCAGCTGCCCGAGGAAGAGGCGCTTGCTGCTCTGGAGAAGAAGGCGCCCCTTCAGGTGGCCGCCCTGCGCGCGCTCGCTCAGGCGGGGGAGCCCGTTTCTGTGACGGAACTGGCGCGTGCAACGGACGCTTCGCACGCCGTGGTACGGGCCCTGGAGAAAAAGGGGCTGGTGCGCGTGGAAATGGAGCGGGTGGAACGGGATCCGTTTAGAAACGAGGAGTTTGTTTCCTCGCCGGCTCTGGAGCTGAATGCCGAGCAGGGCGTTGTCTTTGCCCGGGTGTGCGCTTCCCTAGAGCCCCTGCCCGAGGGGGCTCCAGCTCCCAAGCCCTTTTTGCTTCACGGGGTGACGGGCAGCGGAAAGACCGAGATATACCTCCAGGCGATCCAACTGGTGCTGGAGCAGGGGCGTTCCGCCATCATGCTGGTGCCCGAAATTTCGCTGACCCCCCAAACGGTGGAGCGTTTCAAGAGCCGCTTTGCCGCCCAGCAGCAGGAGGTCGCTGTATTGCACAGCCACCTGTCGGAGGGGGAACGCCATGACCAGTGGCACCAGATCCGCTCAGGAAGGGCGAGGATCGTCATCGGGGCGCGCAGTGCGGTGTTTGCACCGCTGGAAAAGCTGGGCCTCATCGTGGTCGATGAAGAGCACGAGCCCTCCTATAAGCAGGAGGAATCGCCCAGATATCACGGTCGCGACATTGCGGTGTTGCGGGCGTCGATGGAGCGGTGCGCCGTGTTGCTCGGTTCGGCAACGCCCTCGCTCGAAAGCTTCCACAATGTGAAGCAGGGCAAGTACGAACTCCTCCAGATCAAGCAGCGGGTGGATGACAAAAAAATGCCCTTCATCCGGATCATGGACATGCGCAACGAGTCCAAGAAGTCCGCCGGGATCATTTCCTCGCGCCTGATGACCGCCATCGAACAGCGCCTGGCCAAGCGCGAGCAGAGCATCCTTTTCCTTAACCGGCGGGGTTTTTCCACCTCGCTGCTCTGCGAGAAGTGCGGGCACGTTTGCAGCTGTCCAAACTGCTCGGTCTCACTGACCTTTCACAAGGCCGCCAACCGGATCGTTTGCCACATTTGCGGGCATCTGGCGCTTGCGCCAAGCAAGTGCCCCGAGTGTAAAGACCCGGGGATCCGCCACCAAGGCACGGGCACCGAGCGGGTGGAGGAGGTGGTTCAGAAGCTTTTCCCCAAGGCGGTGGTCAAGCGACTGGACGCGGATGTGCTCCAGCGCAAGGAGGCGTTTCGGGAGACCCTGGCCGCCTTTCGCACCGGAAAAATCGACATCCTCGTCGGCACCCAGATGATCGCCAAGGGGCTGCACTTCCCAAACGTCACCCTCGTGGGGATCATCAACGCTGACATGGGGCTGCACATCCCCGACTTTCGCGCAGGCGAACGCACCTTCCAACTGCTCACGCAGGTGGCCGGGCGCGCGGGCCGTGGAGATGTCGAGGGCGAGGTGTTTGTGCAAAGCTACACGCCGTTTAGCCCGTCCATCCAGTTTGCGAGGCACCATGACTTTGAGGGGTTCTGGGATCAGGAAATTTCTTTCCGCCGGGAGTGGGATTACCCGCCCTTTACCCACATGGTGCTCATTTCAGTCCGCTCCCCGCACCAGGCCCGGGGGGAGTTATCCGCCCAGACCCTCGCCAAGAGTATTGCGGAAGGAGCGCCGGCGGGACTGTTCATCGGCGAGCCGGCACCCGCTCCGTTGGAAAAATCTCACGGCGAGTTCCGTTTTCAACTGGTTTTGCGCACGCGCACGGTCCAGCGGCTGAGCCGCCACCTGAGGGGGGTGTTGGACAAGCTCAAGTTTCCCGAGGACGTCCGGGTCAGCGTGGATGTGGACGCTTACCAGTTGCTCTGAGCCCGCCATGCGGTGTGGCTTGCGGGTGAGAGGCGGCCACCTATTGCTGACGGGTGGGCGTCGGCTTTAGTCGTCCTTGGGCGTCTGGGCCCGGGTTTCGAAACGGGTGAACTCTTTGCGGAAGGTCAGTTCGACGTCGCCCACGGGGCCGTTACGCTGCTTGGCGATGATGAGTGTCGCCTTGCCCTCGGAGGCCTGCTTGGACTCGTCAGAGTCGGCGTAGTACTCCTCCCGGACCAGAAGCCCAACAAGGTCGGCATCCTGCTCGATGCTGCCGGATTCGCGCAAGTCGCTCAAACGCGGCCTTCCCTTGGACTCGCCCGAGCGGCTTTCCGGATTACGGTTGAGCTGGGCGAGCACCACGATGGGTATGTTGAGTTCCTTGGCGAGGGCCTTGAGGCCGCTGGAAATTTCGGCGATTTCGAGCTGGCGGTTGTCCTGCGCCCGGCGAGAGGTGGATCGGAGCAACTGCAGGTAGTCGATGAAGATAGCCTGGATGTCGTGCTGGCTTTTGAGCCTGCGCGCCTTCGCCCGCAGTTCGAGAATGCTCAACCCGGGGGTATCATCGAGAAAGAGCTTCGACTTGGTGATGCGCGCGCCTGCGGCGGTGAGCGCGGGGAAATCGCGGTCTGAAAGGAACCCGTCACGCAGGCGCGAAAGGTTGATCCTGGCCATGGAGCAGAGCAAGCGCTGCACTAGCTGGAGGGAGCTCATTTCCAGCGAGAACACAGCCACGGGCTTGTCCAGTTCGACGGCGATGTGCTCGGCGATGTTCATTGCGAACGCGGTCTTGCCCATGGACGGACGGGCCGCGATGACGATCATTTCCGAGCCGTGCAGGCCGTCGGTCATCTGGTCGAAGTCGGCGAACCCGGTGGAAAGACCCGAGATGCCGCCCTTCCTGTCGAAGAGGCTTTGGACGGCCGTGATGGCCTCCATGACGGTGTCCTTGAGGACAAAGTTCTTCTCCTGAAACTGCCCCTTGGCGATTTCAAATACCTTGGATTCGGCCTCGTCCAAAAGGGTCTGGACCGCGCCCTGTTCATCGTAGCTGCGCGCAGCAAATTCAGTGCACACCCGGATGATCTGCCGGAGGGTGTGTTTGTCGATGACCGTATCGAGGTAGTAGGTGACGTTGGCGGCCGTCGGAAGGTAGGTATAGAGGTGGGTGATGAAGGCCGGGCCGCCCACTTGATCCAAGACCTGCTTGTCTCTGAGGATCTGGGTGACCGTGATGAAGTCCACGGGCTGGTTGGCGGTCCACATCGCCTCGAGCGTTTCAAAAAGGACGCCGTGTGCCGGGACGTGGAAGTGCGCCCCGGTGATGCGTTTTTCCGCGCAGATTCCGCCCACTTCTCTGGGCGCAAGCAGGTAGCTGGAGAGAACGCCCAGCTCCGCCTCGGGCGACTGGGGCAGGGACCTGTGGGCGTCTGGTTGCAGAAGCCCTTTTGAAAGAAGATCTGGGCCGTCTCCGGAACGATTGTCCTTGGAGCGGCGCGGGGAAGGGGATGCAGCCATAAAAAAAGGAGGCGGTTTTAGCCGCCTCCCTTTGATTGAGAATTACAGGTGCAGAGTGTCAGCGGCGTTTGCGAACGTGGTCAGCAGCGCCATTGCTGCCAGCCTAGGCTTGGTGGCGGGCCTTCGCCTTTGCCTTGAACCCGCCTGCAGAGCGGTCTTCTGACTCTTCGTGGGCAGCGTGCGCCTCTGCTTCGCCTTCGGGTGCGCCCTTGGACTTCACAATGATGTGCAGAGTCGCGCTGACGTCAGGGTGCAGCTTGATGA
Source organism: Chthoniobacteraceae bacterium (assembly GCA_947478975.1). GTDB lineage: Bacteria > Verrucomicrobiota > Verrucomicrobiia > Chthoniobacterales > Chthoniobacteraceae > Chth-196. The sequence continues at coordinate 16,264 of CANJYI010000008.1, read as the reverse complement.
TGATCTCCTGCGGACCGCTTTCCTTGATCGGGCGCTCCAACTGGATGCGGTGGCGGTCGATTTCATGTTTGCCACCCAGTTCGGCCTTCAGCCTTGCTGCGATGTCCGAGGTGGTGATCGAGCCGAATGCCTTACCAGTTTCGCCGGTTTCGAGCTCGAAAGAGAGCTTCATCTTGGCGATGCGGCGGGAAATTTCGTTGGCGTCGTTCAATTCCGTGGCTTCGCGTTCAGCGCGCTTGGTCTTGAGCATGTTGATGCGGCGCAGCGTGGCGGGAGTGATCTCCAGCGCCTTGCCCTGCGGCACCAAGTAATTGCGGGCAAAACCTGCCCGGACTTTCACCACGTCGGCTTCCGCGCCTAGTGACTCGATTTTTTCAGTGAGGATGACTTCTGTGGTGGCCATAACGGAGTTGGGAAAAGGGAAAGGTGGCGTTGGATGGAGAATCAAAGACGATCCGGCCCACGCGGGTTGGGTAGCTAAAGCGAATCTGCCGGCACTGTCAACCGCCTTGGAAAAGAAAGGTGCGTTGGCGGCGGCATGCTCGGCAGCATGCGCGGTGTTTGTCAGCTTGCAAGAGCCTCTTCCAAAAGACACGGGCGAACATTTGTTCACCGTTCGCCCCGTGGACGGGTTTTTATTTCTTGCGTGTTTGTTTGGCTTGCCAGTAAGCACTCGACCCGTGAGGTCTGCCGTCAACAAAGTGATTATCCTGTGCTGTGCGCTCTATTTGAGCGGCGCGCACTGGATGGTTTTGCAGACCACTGCCTGGACCGGGATGCTCATTTCGCGGAGCTTGAGCGCGTCGGTTGTCGAGGCGCTCGACTCTACTTTTGACGGGCAGCACCCGTGCCGCATGTGCGAGGCCATTTCCAGCGGCAAGCAAACCGAGGAGCGTTCCCAAAAGGAACTCGAGCTCCTGAAAAAGGGTGGCGATCTCAAGTTTGTCGAGTTTTGTGCGCTGAGCGTGCAGCCCCCGGTGGGTGCCGTCCCAGTCCTTTGGCCGGATCTGACTTTCCCCAGTGAGCGGTGCGCGGATGCGCCGCCCACTCCTCCTCCGCTTTCTTAGCCGGAGCGAGCCTGTCTGCGGCGGTGCCGCACTCAGCCTGTTGCCAGTCTGCCCGCCGCCTTGCGGGCGACTCGTTCGCTCCCCATTTTGACCTGCCCGGGCGCTTTGCGTTCATTCCGGGGGTCACATTTTCCATGGAGGGCGGTGGTCGGACCGCCGCGCGCGCCTGGGAAGCGCCTTTACCGGTTATTTCGCCGGTGATGTTCATAGCCCGCCGCGGCCTTTCGCCGCCCTCCATTGGATCCCTACCCAGACAGTTGCCCGCCGCAGGGCGTTGTCCCGCCTCTTCGATCCCGTTTCTTTTCAAATTCCTCACTTCTTAAAAAACTCATGAACTTCAGAAAGCATTCCTTCTACGCCGCCTCGTTGGGCGCCGCCGTCTTCACCGTCCAGGCCGCTCCCCAAAAGCCAGAGTCGGATCCCGCCGTGCAGGAACTTGGCGAACTGGTCATCACCGCAACACGCGAGCCCGAACTGCTCAAGGAAACGCCCGCGTCGGTGAGCGTGCTCAAGGCGGACACCATCAAACTGGCGGCCCCTTCACATCCGCAACAGATCCTAGGGCAGGTGCCCGGGGTGGCCATTTCGGTGACCAACGGCGAAGGCCACCAGACCGCGATACGTCAGCCCATTTCCACCAACCCGCTGTACCTGTTTTTGGAGGATGGCATCGGGGTGCGGCCCACGGGCTTCTTCAATCACAACGCGCTTTACGAGCTGAACATCCCCATGGCCGGCGGCATCGAGGTGACGCGTGGGCCGGGTTCGGCATTGTACGGCTCCGATGCAATCGGGGGCGTCGTCAATGTGTTGAGCCGGGCGTCGGGGCCACGGCCGGAAATGTCGCTTTCGAGTGAGGTGGGCAGCTTCGGGTGGCTACGGGAGCTGGCTTCCTTCAGCACTGGGGAGACCCGGTTTGGCGGGCTGCATGGTGACCTCAACCTCACCCACACCGACGGTTGGCGGAACCGGACAGGGTACGACCGTCAGAGTGGAAATCTCCGGTGGGACTGGCGTCTCGATGAGGACACACGACTTAAGACCATCATCGGCTACACCCACATCGACCAGCAGACGGGGGCGAATTCCGCGCTGCCCTGGGACCTCTACCAGAATGCTCCGAAGACGAACCTTTTTTCGGCGGCGTACAGGAAGGTGGAGGCGCTGCGGATTTCCTCCGAATTTGAGCGCAAGATCGGCGACGGGTTGCTCTCGCTGACGCCCTATTTCCGGGACAACCGGATGGATCTAAACGGGTCTTATAACTTCAGCGCTGGGGATGCGCGGATTGAAAAGACCCAGAGCCAGTCCTACGGGTTGCTGAGCAAGTGGCGGCAGGACTTCCCTGAGTTCAAGCGGGCGCGGGTGATTTTGGGGCTGGACCTAGAAAGCAGTCCGGGGACCCGGAAGGAGGATGCGCTCAACCTGACCCAAACGGGGGCGGGGGCGTATACGAACTACGCGGGCTACACGGTTGGCAGCCGGATTTACGATTACGACGTTACCTTCAGGAGCGTTTCGCCGTACGTACACACGGAGATTTCGCCTGTGGAAAAACTCCGGGTCACCGCCGGAGCGCGGTACGATGTGCTGGGGTACGACTTTCAGAACAACCTTGGTGGCGGGGCCAGCGCGAACGGCACCAGGCGTTTTGGGCAAAGCGATTCCACGACCAAGTCCTTTTCTCGGATCAGCCCAAAGCTCGGTGCCACCTACGAGCTGACAAAAAATTCCAGTTTGTATGCATCCTACAATCAGGGATTCCGGGTGCCATCGGAGGGGCAGTTGTTCCGGGCGGGGCTGGCCGGGACAGGTGTAATCGCCAACAGCGCGCCCCTCGCCCAGGAACGGGCCGCGATCGCGTTGGGTCTCAAACCGATCAAGGCGGAACAGTTCGAGCTGGGAACGCGGGGAAAGGCTCTCGGACTGGACTACACCCTGGCCGCCTATCGCCTCGTAAAACACGACGATATCGTGAGCATGAAAAACACGACCACAAATCTCAGCTACAGCGAGAATGCGGGCAAAACCGAAAGCCGCGGGCTGGAGGCCTCCCTGGGGAGGGAGTTGCCGGGGGGATTGCGGGTAGACACTGCGCTCTCCTACGCAAAACACGAGTACAAGGAGTGGCGCTCCACCGCCGACTACTCGGGCAAGGAGATGCCTTCTGCGCCGCGGTTCATCGGCAACACGCGTCTTACTTGGAAGCCAATTGAGGCGTTTTCCGCCCAGTTGGAGTGGGTTCGGATGGGCAGCTATTATCTGCAGGATTCCAATGTTGGAACCACGCTGGCGACCGATCCGCGCAGGGGCGTAGCCAAGTATGACGGCCACCATCTGTTCAACTTCCGCACCAGTTACGAGGTCTGCCGCAATGCCAGTATCTACGCCCGCGTGCTCAACCTTGCGGACAAGCGTTACGCCGACAGTGCGTCGGTCAGTTCCGCTACCGCCGTCTACGCGCCCGGTCTGCCACGCTCCTTTTACGCCGGCGTGGAATTGAAATGGTAGTGCGCATGTGCCGGAATGCTGGTTTGCTGAAGGGCCCCTCCTCACCCCATGATTGAACTGTTTTACAAAGGCGGCCCCATCATGTGGCCCATCCTGTGCGCCTCGGTTGTGGCCTTGACCGTGGCGCTGGAGCGGTTGGCTTTTGCGGTGTCGGAGGCAGCCCGGCGCAACCGGCCGCAGCTTTCGGAGGTGCTGTCGCTCGTCGGACAGGGCGATGTGAGCGGCGCCCGGAAAACGGGGGCGGTCACCGGCGATTTTGTGGTGCGTGCGCTGGTGGCGGCGCTCGCACACGAGAAGGCTTTTCCCGAGGCGATGCTGCACGCGGCAAACCAGGAGCTTCGGCGCTATTCACGGGGGTTGGCTGTGCTGGACACCATTATCACTTTGGCGCCGCTGCTGGGCTTGTTGGGGACGGTGACCGGGATGATCAACAGCTTTGGGATGCTCGGCGGCGCTGAACTCGGAGCGCCTGCCGCCATCACCGGGGGGATCGCCGAGGCGCTCATTGCGACCGCCTTCGGTCTTCTGGTGGCGATCACTGCGCTGCTGCCCTTTAATTATCTGGGCGCCTTGGAGGAAAAGGCGCGCCTTGCGCTTCAGGACGCTGCCTCCGAGGTGGAGCTGCTTCTCAAAAAATAGCGGCCATGGAGATCCCCAGTTCCCTCCCCAAACGCCGCGCCCGGATTGAGATCGTGCCCCTGATCGACATCATGTTCTTTCTGTTGGCGACCTTTGTCATGGTTTCCCTTTCGATGGTCAAAAGCCGGGGCATTTCGGTGGTATTGCCGCAGGCGAGCACTGGCCAGCCTCAGGAGCAGACGGACCATGTTTCAGTCAGCGTGACTGAAAACGGGCAGCTGTATCTGGACAAGAGGGAGCTTTCTCTGCAGGAGCTCGTCGAGACGCTCCAAAGGCTGAAGGCCCAAAACCCCGAACTGCGGGTGCACATCAACGGAGATCAAAACGCCCGGCTTGGTCTGGCCATCTCCGTGCTCGACGAAGTGCGCAAGCTGGGAATCAGCAAAATAGCGTTCGAAACGCGGGCTGCCGCGGTCCGTTGAAGCCATGGGACAGGGAATCTCACCCGCTGCGAAAGGCTCTGCGACCGCTCTGGGTTTGAGCGCCCTTGCAGCCTTGGGGGTCCATGCCGGGTTGCTCTTTGGCTGGAATGCCAGTCCCGCCGGGGTGTCGGTTTCCCCGGTGGTGTGCAATTGCGTGGACGTGGCCCTCGTGGATGCCGGAAACGCCCCGGCGGCGGAGGCCTTAACGAAGGAACCGGACGCCGTGCCTGCTCTTGCCGCTGCTGTTGCAGCGGTTCCTCCCCCTGTGGAACCGGCCCCTGTTGATTCCGTTCCCCCGGAATCGCCCCCTCCAGAACCGGCCCCCCCAGAACCGGAAATCGTGCGCCCTCTCCAACCACAGGCTGCCCCGTCCAAGGCGGCAAAGGCTGCCGCGCCACCGACTCCAGCGCTTGCGCCACCGGCCCCTGTGCGGGAACCGCTCAAGCCCGCCAAAACCATCGCCCGAACCGGGGCGGGCGGTCCCGTAGCCGCCGGACCGGTCGCAGGCGGATCCGCGGGAGGGAATGCGGCGAATACACTGGGAAAGCCCGTGTACCTGCTCCGCCCTGTGGTGAATTATCCGGCGGAATCCCGCGCTTCTGGCGAGCAGGGGGTGGTTGTTTTACGGATCACAGTCAACGCGGGGGGGCGTCCGGTGGCCGTCAGCGTTGGGGTGAGCAGCGGTTCCTCGCGGTTGGATCGTGCGGCCGTGGAGGGCGGGTGGCGTTGCCGGGTGAGCAACGCCTTTGACGGGGCGCAGTTTGAGGCGCCGCTGCGCTTCAGCCTCAAAGACTAGGTCGTGTTCTCGGAAATTCTAAGGCAAGTGGTTCCGCAAGCCTCATTTCAAGAGATACATTCGCAGATTTCATACCGTCACAGATATTCGCAGATGTTATTAAAGCTGTTCTTCATCTGCGGCTTTCTGTGACGGTCATCTGCGGATCACTCCCCGCTCCCTGCGCCGTCGGCGAAAGGTTGCCCACCGCGGCTACTTCCCGGGCGGTGGGGCTGCTAAACTTCCTCACACGAAAAGCTAAAGCTGGGTTGAGGAACCCCTTTGTCCCTGTGTAGGGTAAAAGCTGATGTCGAATCAGGATTACAAGGTGAAGCTGGAGGTGTTTGAAGGTCCGCTGGATCTTTTGTGGTACCTGATCAAGAGGGAAGAGGTGGACATCTACGATGTTTCCCTAGAGCGCATCACCCAGCAGTACCTGGAGTTCATGGAGGCCTTCAAGGCGCTGGATTTGGAGCTGGCCGGCGAGTTCATCGTGATGGCCGCCAATCTAATCTACATTAAGAGCCGCACCCTTTTGCCCGTGAGCGTGCAGCCCCCCGAGGAAGAAGCCGAGGAAGAGGATCCCCGCTGGGAACTGGTGCGTCAGCTCATCGAGTACAAGAAATTCAAGGATGCGGCCGCCCAGCTCCACGACCGGGAGCTGGCGAGGGAGGCGTTGTTCAGCCGGGTTTCAGAGGCGCAGACGGTGCTCCCGGAGCGGCCGCTCGGGGAGGTGAGCGTTTTTGATCTGATCAACGCGTTCAACGGCATTCTCAAGCGACTCAATCAAAAGGAGGATTTGCGGGAGATTTTCGAGGAGAACTTCACCGTTTCGGACAAGATCGAGTTGGTGCTCAAGCTCATCTCCAGCGGAGTGCCGCTGCTGTTTACGGAGCTGTTTTCCGGGGTGGCTTCCCGGGCCGAAATCGTGGTGACGTTTCTGGCGGTTTTGGAGCTCATCAGGGTCAAGCAGCTGGGGGCCGTGCAGGAGGGGGCTTTTGGCGAGATCATGTTGCGCCGGTTGTAGGTCATGGAAACTTCACTGACACAAATCCTCGAGGCGCTGATCTTCGCCTCTCCAAAGCCCCTCTCGACCGCCGAATTGGTGGCGGCCCTGCGGGGGGCCGGGGAGTTTTCGGAGACCGAGTCGGCCCAAGCCTTCGCCGGGGCTTCCGAGGCGCAGATACTCGAGGCGCTTGCGCAGTTGGAGGCAGTTCTCGACGAGGGGGGCCGGTCTTTCCGGCTCCTGGAGCAGGCCACCGGCTGGGGGTTTGTCACCCGCCCGGAGTACGCCCCGTGGGTGCGCCAACTTTATCCGGAAGCCAAGCCGACTCGCCTGAGCGGGCCCGCGCTCGAAACCCTGGCCATTATCGCCTACCGCCAGCCCGTGACGCGTGCCGACATTGAAGCGGTGCGCGGCGTGGCCGTGGACGGCGTGATGCAGGTTCTGCTAGATCGGAGTCTCGTGCGGATCGCCGGCCGTGCAGAGCAACCGGGGCGCCCGCTGCTGTACTCCACGACGGACTACTTTCTGGAACATTTCGGACTCAAGTCCACCGGCGAACTTCCCAACGCTACCGAACTGGGAAGGATGCCGCTTCCCACGGCTCCTCCCGCCGAGGAGAAACCCAGCCGGCGCAAGGACCGCAAGGCGGCGGAGGCTGCCGCAGAGGCGGCCCCGGAGCTCCCCTTTGCAGACGCGCCGGCGGTGGGTGAACCGCAGGCCCCCCCCTCGGAATCACCGGCCGCCGAGACTTCCGGTGGACTGGCTCAGGCGGAGCCTGCACCTTTAGAAGCCGCACCGCAGGAGGAGCCGTCTTCCGCAGCGCAAGACCCCGAATTTTCATGAACCTGTCCGACATCCGCATCCAAATAGACTCCCTGGACGAACAGATCCTCCGCCTGCTCAATGCCCGCGCCGACTGCGTGCACGAGGTCGGGGAGTTGAAGCGCGCCGAAGGTCTGGAGATCTACGCCCCCGAACGGGAGGAAAAAGTCTACAGCTCGCTGGTGGAGCGGAACGAGCGCCTCGGCGGCCGGTTGCCCGAAGGCGCGGTGAGGGCCGTTTACCGGGAAATCATGTCGGCTTCGCTGGCCCTGGAGAAGGACCTGCGGATCGCTTACCTCGGTCCGGAGGCCACCTTTACCCACCAGGCGGCGCGGTCCAAATTCGGGGCAAGCGTCAAATACCAGCCCCAGCCCAGCATTGCGGACGTCTTTGACGCAGTGGTTCGGGGACAGGCCGACTACGGAGTGGTTCCCGTGGAGAACTCCTGGGAGGGCGCGGTGAACCACACTCTGGACATGTTCATCGACAGCGAAGCGCAGGTGTGCGCTCAGGTGCTGCTGCGCATTGAACATCATCTGCTCGCGCGTGGTCCGCTTGAGGGCGTGCACAAAATTTACAGCCATCCGCAGGCCTTTGGACAAACGCGCCGCTGGTTGCGCGCCAACCTGCCGGGGGTCGAATGCGTCGAGGTGTCGAGCACGACGCGCGCTGCGGAAATCGCGGCAAGGGAGGAGGGGACCGCCGCAGTGGCCGGACGCCTTGCCGGGGAGTTGCACGCGCTCAATATTTTGGAGTCGTCCATTCAGGACTCGCCCGACAACACGACGCGCTTTCTGGTGATCGGACAGCGGCCCTCGCCGCCCTCCGGCAACGACCGGACTTCGCTCATGTTCAGCGTGCCGCACGAGCCGGGCGCGCTGTACCGGGCGCTGGAGCCGTTCTGTTCGCAGAAGATCAACATCGGTAAGATTGAAAGCCGTCCCTCCCGGCGCCGGGCGTGGGAGTACTGCTTCTTTCTGGATGTGGACGGACATGCCACGGAGGCCGCGATGCAGGAGGTGCTTTCCGAATTACGCGGGCGTTGCACGCTGGTGAAAATTTTGGGGACGTTTCCGGTCCCTGGACAGCCCCAGTAGCGGAGTCTGTTGCCCTTCGACGGCGGGGGCCGCCTCTTTTCACTGCACCGGCAAGGGTTTCCCTCGATGCATGTTTTTGACGAGACCGGAGCGGGCTGGCGGTTGGGGGAACAGATCGATTCGGGGGGCGAGGGGAGCGTGTTCCGGTTGCCGGACCGGCCTGAGTGGTGCGTGAAGCTCTACCACAAGCGGCCTCTTTCCCCGGAGAGGCGCGCCAAGCTCGCGGCCCTGCGTGCCCTTCCTCCTTCGGTCCGGATGTGCGCCGCCGTTCCTTTGAGTTTGGTTTCTGCCAGCGCCCGCTCCCGCGAATGGATCGGGGTGCTGCTGCCTTTTGTCGAGGGGCACGATATCTACGAGTTGTACAATCCGCAGGGGAGGCGCTCGCATTTTCAGCACGCCACCTTTGAGTTTGTCGTGGCCGCGGCGCTCAACCTGGCCCACGCCTTCGAGGGGGTGCACGCTCATGGAATCATCGTGGGCGACATCAGCGAGCAAAACATCCGGGTCCGCCCCGATGCGACGCTCACCCTCATTGATTGTGATGGATTTCAAGTCAACGACGGCGTCCGCTGTTTCCCCTCCCACATCGGAACGCCCATTTGGACTCCGCCCGAACTGCAGGGGCTTTCTTTGGAGGGGATTGTTCGTACGCGCAACCACGATGGGTTCGGGCTGGCGCAGCTGATTTTTCTGCTGCTGTTCGGGGGGCGCTACCCCTTTGCGGGGCGCCCTCTTTCGGGTGAGGCGCTTTCCCCCGAGGAGGCTATTGCGAAGTTCGCCTTTGCGTTTGATCCGGCGCCGGCGCGGCCCCTGCTGGAGCCTCCCCCCGGGGCGCCGCGTTTGGATGCGTTGCCGGCCCGGTTCACAGAGCTGTTTTTGCGGGCGTTCCGGGAGGGATCGGAAGCGCCCAACGCGCGTCCCTCCGCGAAGGAATGGGGGGCGGCGCTGGGGGAACTGCGCGCAGGTCTGGTTCGGTGTTCGGCATGGGAGGCGCATGTGCATTGGAAGGAAGCGCCGCATTGCTCTTGGTGCGGAGTGTTGGAGGGCGCGGGGGTGGATCTTTTCCCCGGGCCTCCCGTCCCAAGGGGGAAGGGGGGCGCGGGCGCAGGTGCAGCAAGCCCGGAGGCGCTGGCACAACGGCTTCTTGCGCTGAGCTTCGAGCCGATCCATCTTGCGGCCCCTTCTGGGCAGTCAGTGCAGGAGGCGCTTGGGGAAGGGGGGGCGTCTGGCTCGGCCTGGTGGGTGCCCCTTTCTAAAGGCTTGGGCCCTCTGGGCGGGCTTTTGCTCGGCGGCTACCAGCGTTCCCTTTCCGTGGAATTGGAAGCGGCAACACGGGAGGTGTCTTCGTTTACACAGAAGGCTGCCGCTTTGTATCTCGGGTATGCCAGCGGCCTCAGAGCTCTGGGGCAACGCATTCAGGAGTTGGGCGGGGAGCTCAGAATGGCGGCCTCCGGGGCGGATCAAGCGGTGGAGCGGTATGCCCTCCAGCATAGGAGTGACGCGCTGAGGCGCTATTTGGAGGCTTTCCTTTTGCGTCGCTATGAAATCCAAGGGGTCTCCCCGGGAAAGAAAGCCGCGCTGCTTTCGCACAACATCATCACTGCGGCGGATGTGACGCCGGGGGCGCTGAAAGCGGTTCCCGGTTTCTCGGCACCGCTGGCGGAGCGGATCCTGCGGTGGAGTCTGGAGTGTGAGCGGGGCTTCCGTTACATAGAGCCTCGGTTTGTGCCGGAGGCGGTGCGCGCGGAGGCAGTTGAAAAGTTGCGTAGCCAAGTCGCAAAGCTATTACAGCAGGGACTGGCCTGTGAGGCGCACTGGAACAGAGCAAAGGGGGGGTACGCGCGGGAGCACGGAATTTTGCAGGCGCTGTACCAGGAGGCGTGCAAACGGCGGGCTCGTCTGGATGCGAAGCTGCGCAGCTTGCAATAACGCGGTTTGGCATCTAAGCGGACGCCCCGATGCCGTAAAAAGGGTGGCTCTTTGTTGGGCACCGTGGAATGTTTTGCCCAGTTCTTTGTCGGTGGCTTGCTTGCCGTCCTGAAAGACTGGTCCCGCCCCTTGGCCCGACGATCTGCTCCTGCCCGCAGTCGTCCCGCTGGAGGGGACGCGCGTCCTTCACTTTCTGGAAGTTGCCTCCAGTGACTCCAGTGCCTCTGTTTTCGAGAAATGCGCCGGGCCGAGCCGGTCTTGGAAATAGCGATTGAGGAGACAGCGCCGCCGTCGATGTTTGAAACCAGAGCGCCCCCCGCATGAATTTGTCCGTACTGAACACCGCCCCATTGCAGATGCCTTTTTCAGCTGAAACGGTCAAACGGATCAGGCACCTTTGTACATTAGTGGCGTGTATCTTTGCTGTTTCCATTGGTTTGGCAGGCTGCTCCCACGAGGGAAAAGACGTCCTGACTCGGGAGCAAATGTGGGAATGGATCGGGCATCACGTTCAGGTGGGGATGCCCTTGGAAGCCGCCTCCGCCGTGATGGTCAAAGACGGCTTTGAGTGCAAGGCATTCTTGAAAGCGCCTGCCAAGGTCATCGACATCAACAAGAAGGTGAGCGCTGGGACCTTCGACTTTCTCAAGTGCGTGAGGGAGGATGGTTCTCCCCCGATCAAGCGGCGTTGGGAGATCCTCCTGGTGCACGACGGGTCCAAGGTCAAGGCCATCGGGGTACGCGCTGGGGATGTGTACCCGGACACCAAGGGGGGATCGGAGAATCCCGAACCGCAGGGGAAATAGCCCTGCCACTGCCCTGCAGCTTGGTTTGGGAGAACTGGAGATGGTAGGCGTCCGTGGCCCTGCACCGGGGCCTTGGCCGCGAATGTTTGTCTCACACTGGGGCTCTGGACCGCGGCCTGAGCTCATCCTAAGGTTCCCATCTCTCAAAAAAAGTTTGCATCGGAAGGGAGCACCCTTAATGTCCTCAGTCCCCCGAAAGCACCAATCACTGACATGGCTGACGCATCCAACCGCTATTCTCAAAACATACTCGGCGCATTTTACGTCGACGACCAGTGCATCGATTGCGACCTGTGCCGCGAGACGGCCCCCGCAAACTTCAAGCGGGACGACGACGGGGGGCACTCCTACGTTTTCAAACAGGCAGAGACTCCTGAAGAAGAAGCCCTTTGCAAGGAAGCGATGGAAGGTTGTCCGGTGGAGGCCATCGGTAGCGACGGCGAGTAACTTCTAAAACGACCCCTTTCCAAAACCCTCTCGCTGTAAGGCGGGAGGGTTTTTTTGTGGCCATCAGAGGCAATGTGGCAGGGAGGAACCGGTTGTTGCGTGGTGGAGCGAGCTTTTCCACACAAGCCGGGGCCACCAGCGGGAAAACCGTCCCACCCTGCTTGAGGTCGCCGCCTACATTGAGAGAGCGACGGGGGCGGTGGCGCCGCCCAACTCAAGCGCCAGACAGTACTTGCTGAAGCGGCGGGACACGAGGCCGCATCTGGCAAGCTGTTCGGAAAACAGGGAAGGCATCTCGCCGCTGCACTTGACCTCCAAGATTCGCTGTCCCTCCGGCAGGAGCCCGTTGGGGGTAAGGCAGAGGTCCAGCGGTTGATCAAGACCGGCGAGGCCGGCGCGGAGGTCTTGGTCAAAGGTGACCCGCAGCGGCCCGCCTCCATGGCCGTCACCCATGCGCATTTCGTAGGCGTGGCGGCTGTAGCGGATCAGGCAGGTGGGCCGGTAGAATTCTCTTCTGACAAGGTTGTGCACCTCCTCCACCGTCTGCCTGTCCGCGGAGGAGAACCCATCTGTCACCCCGGCACCATTGGCTATCTGGAGCGCATTCGAAAGCGAAGTTTGGACGCGCCTTTTGGCGCCCCTGCCTTCCGCCTTGTACTTTACCTCCAGAAAACTGCTTTGAGGAGTGGTGCCGCCGGGCGTTCCGTAGGTGCGGATTCTGAGTTTCCTGCGGCTGGGCAACCCGTTCCACGCGTCCCAATAGCAGTCGCGCGCGGGGGAGTCGTAGTAGAGGCTGGCGACGGGATAAAAGCCGTCCGCCCCGGCGTGCGGGTCTGGCTTGAGAAACGGAGCAAGCGCAGAGAACAGCTCTTCGAACTGGTGGGCGAGGAGCAGGAACTTAAATTCTGAGCGGTCGTCGTTGTCCATAAAACCCGGGGAGGCGGCGGGGTTTGAGTGAGTGTTTAACCGGCCGCCTTCGTCCGGGCTTGAAGCTTGGAAATCTCGACGGACCCTTTTGGCGCACACCCATCCGGGAACTTGGGGCGCTCGGAGTGGGACAGCGACAGGCCCAGCCGATGGAGAAGCGGCGGCACAGCCGTTGTGGACTTTGCGGGGGGGCTTGCGCTGGGAGAAACCACGTTTGTGTTTGTGGCGTCTGCAGCGCTTGGAACTCCAGTCAAATCAGCGGGCTCCGCGGAAGTTTCTTTGAAGACTCCCCAGAATCCGGCGCGCCTTGATGCGCCTGGGCGGTTCTTCCGGCAGCCTCCTTTGAAGGGTGGCGGGGCTGGAGTGCGATCTGTCTGTTTGCATCGGATGGGAGGCGCTTCTAAGAAGAAGCCCCCCCTATGATACGTTTCCTCCTCTTGCTGTTGTGCAGCGTCTCTTTGCAGGCGCAGACACCTTTCTCGCTTTCCCTCCAGTCCCGCACGGCGACGGGAGGCAGGCAGGCCGCCCGGGTACAGTGGGCTCCCCAGAGCACCGCCCTGATTGTGTGCGACATGTGGGACCTCCACCATTGCAAGAATGCGGTTGTCCGGGAGGGGGAGATGGTGGGGCGTCTCAACGAGGTGCTGGAGAAAGCCCGCGAGCAAGGGGTGTTGATCATCCACGCTCCAAGCAGTTGCATGAAGTTCTACGAGGCCACGCCGGCGAGGGAGCGCGCACGGCTTGCTCCGGCCGCGGGGCGCGTACCAGACAAGATCGCCGAATGGTGCAGGCAACTACCTTCAGAAGAGGCCGCCCTTTATCCCATCGACCAATCCGATGGAGGCGAGGACGACGATGCACTCGAACATGCTGCCTGGGCCAAGGATCTGGAGGCGCGTGGACTCAACCCCAAGGCGCCCTGGACCCGCCAGATCGAGGGACTGCGGATTGACCAGGAACGGGATGCGATCAGCGATTCGGGGCTCGAGATATGGAACCTGCTGGAGGCCCGTGGGGTCCAAAACGTCATCCTCGCGGGTGTCCACCTGAACATGTGCGTGGCCGGCCGCCCTTTCGGTCTCAGGCAAATGGCGCGCACCGGACGCAACGTGGTCTTGCTGCGGGACCTGACCGATTCAATGTACAACCCGGCGCGTTGGCCCTTTGTCAGCCACCAGCGCGGGACGGAGCTGTTTGTCGAGCATGTGGAAAAGCGCATCTGCCCGACGATCACCTCCGACCAAATTGCAGGAGGGAAGCCCTTCAGCTTCAGCACCGCCACGGCGGGTCCGAAGCGGCTGCAGGTGCTGCTCCTTGGCGACAGCACCACTGAGGCTTCCATTCCAAAGATGTTGGCTCCGGAGGAACCGCAGCTGGAGGATGGTATCCGCATCCTGTTGGCGGCCGAAAAGGACTGTCCCCCTGTGGATGTGTACAATCTCGGGTTGAGCGGGGAGTACATCCAGCGGCTTCTCGACTCGGGTCGCTACGACCGGGATGTGGCCTCCAAGCCGCAGGCGGATTACATCTTCATCCGGTACGGCATTAACGACCGCTCCAAGCGCGAGGGGTTTGCGACCAACTTTCCCGCGGATTTCCGGAGCCTCCTTGCCCGACTGCGCAAGGATCACCCGAAGGCGACCCTCATCCCCATGACGGTGATTCCCTACGATGTGGGCAGCAACAACGACTCGATCAACAACCTGGTCAAGCGGGTCGCGGAGGAGGAGCACCTGCCGCTCTTTGACATCCATCCGCGGTACGAGGCCGAGCTCAAAAAGGGCCCGAACATGTTAAACTACCGCCGCTTTCCTCTAGCAAAAGTGCCGGGCGCCCTGCATCCGCTGGTGCAGCCCTACGTACGCAAGGGGACGGAGCCCTTTGTCGTGGTGCTCGACAACCGGCTGGACGCCCATCTGGGGCACCTGCCCGGTTGGTACGCGGACCGCCACCCCAACCTGGCCGGCTACCAGGTGATTGCCAGCGAGACTGCCCGCTTTTTGGCCGAGTTGATTCGCAAACGGGGCTAGGGCGTATTCACGGTGGGCAAGGTTCCGCTGGGTCATCAGGGAACGGGACTTGATCCGCAGATTGCAGATATTCAGGCATGTAGTCATGCAAAGGAAAAAGTAGATTGGCGTTGTTTTTCTTCTGCCGCAGGCAGGCACTCTTGGGTTCCCCCCAAACGCCTGCCGCGGCAAGCGGTGCGGGGTTTGGGGGCGCACAGCCCCCATCAAACCAGTTCCTTCCTCAAGTTTGAGGAATTGAATCAGGGCATGGGTTGCACCGCTGTAGCAGTATTTTAAGGGACTCTGCCAAAGAAGCAGCCAAGCCGACTTCGCGGCGCACTGCACTCCCAAGGAAGCTTGCGAGCTTGGAAAGTTTGAGGCAGAAGCTTTTGTCTGATTCCAAGGCAAGGGGCGGGTTGCCTTGAAGCAGGTGCCAAACTTGGACCACCAGTTTGCGCGCTACTGCAGCCACTGCCACATTGCGGTTGCCTTTACGGGCAAAAAGTTTCCATCCCCACTTGCCCAATACGGTGTGCCGGCCCATGCGAAGCACAGCCTGCGCTCCTTGGATGAGAAGGTTGCGCAGGTCTCCTCGCCCCCGTCCGCCCACTCCCATCTGGATGTTTTTGCCTTTGCCGCTCTGGCGCTGGCCAGGATTGAGTCCGATGTAGGCCACAAGCTTCTCTGGCGAATGGAAGCGCCAGATCTCGCCGATAACAGCCACCAGTCCAAAGGCACTGACAATGCCCACGCCGAGCACCTTCATACAGCGCATCATTATCGGATCTGCTGCCATCTCGGTGGCGATCAAACGATAAAGCCGCCTGCGCCGCTCTTTAGACTCTACGATGTTGGCAAGGTGCTCGTTGAGGAGCTGGGTTTGGAGGCCAGACCCCTGCAGCTCTTGATGGATCCATCTAGCCGTGGATTCCAGCTCCAGACTGCGTTTGCCCAAGCGGACACCGTGACCATTGAGGTAGGATTTCAACGAATTGGTCGCTGCCGTGTGGTCTCTAACTGACTTGCGATAGCAGTGGAGTAACTCGCGCCGTTCCCGGCTTTTCTCATCAGGCACCCAAACGCAGGGGGCGTTTCCGGCCAGATAAACCAGGGCAATACGAGCGGCGGCCATTTTGTCGTTATCGGCGTAGATTTTGGCGTGTCTGCCCACATGGCAGCTTTCCAAAACGCAGGTTCTTAGACCGAGGTCTGCCAGTCGTTTGCAAACCTCAAAGCTGTTGGAGCCTGCTTCCAGCAGAATGATATCTTCCGGGGTGAGCTCGGCGGCGGCCCACTTTAAGAGGCCTGCGAACGAGAGGTCGTTTTGCGTGTCAATTTTGCGCGCATCGTGGGGTGTTTGCCCCACAAAAACAGCGGCGGTGAAGGTGTCTGGGTGACAATCCAGACCCACAATTTTTCCTTTGGAGGGAGGTGGCGGAGCCGAATAGGTCTCCGCCGCGGTCCGCTCTGTAAGCGTTTCTGCGGCTTGACGGATACGTTTCTTTATCATGGTTTTTCTCCAATGACCCGGTTAAGGGAGGAGGCAACCAGCGCGGGCAGCCGATTTGGTTTGATCCACGGACGGAAGGTTGCAGTCAGGCATACGGGGTCTTTCGCCCCACGATGGTGCTTTCCGCCAAGGTTCAATCACAGAATGGAGCAGTTAGCTCAGCGACATCATCGAACCTTTGGACCTTCGGCCACCCGAGCGTGTTGCAAAGCACTCACGGGTTCCAACAAGGACATTGGCTCAACCGCTTCGGCTTGCCCAGCGCTGGTTGCTGCATGACTTCATACCGTCACAGAT
>CANJYI010000007.1 GCA_947478975.1 Chthoniobacteraceae bacterium | reverse complement strand
TCTGGGCTTCGGCGAACGGACGGGGATCCCCATTCCCGAGGAAAGCCCGGGGCTGGTGCCCACGGACGAGTACATGCGTGAAAAGCACAACGTGCGCATGGTCGGCGGCCAACTCGCGATGCTGGCGATCGGCCAGGGGGCCACCGAAATCACGCCGCTGCAAATGGCGCAGGCTATGTGTGTCATCGGCAACGGCGGCAAGCTGTACCAGGCGCGCCTTGTCCAGCAGGTGCAGGACATCACGGGCGAGGTGGTCAGCGCCTACAGCGTGCGGGTGCGGCGCCAGATGGACATCCCCGCAGCGACGCTCACCGCTTTGCGGCTTGGGATGACCCAGGTGGTGACAGGTTCCCGCGGCACCGCTCACCAGGCCAAGGTCGACAAGGTCACCGTCGCGGGCAAGACCGGCACCGCACAGTGGCGCAACAACGCCACCGTGGCCTGGTTCGCAGGGTTTGCACCGGCCGAGGGGCCGCGCCTAGCCTTCTCAGTGGTGTACGAAGGCGATCCGAACCGGAACGACGTCCACGGTGGTTCGCACGCTGCGCCCATGGTGGGGAAGGTGTTGCGCGAGTATTTCAAGGATCCTGCCAAGGCCAAGCCGGTTCGGCTCAAGGACGAAAACGGCAACGAAATCGAGCTGCCTGAAATCCCGGCTGTTCCCAAAAAGGCTGTCCCCGTCAACGACGCGGGCGACCAGGAAACCGCTCCGCTCGAACCCACACAGGCGCCCGCCACCACTCCCTCAAGAACGCCGTTCTGGAAGCGGATTTTCAGCTAACCGCTGCGTGTCTGCGCGATCTTATGAAGCCTGCCCCTTTTCTCTCCTCAGCCTCAGACGCAATCGTTGTGAACGGTCTGGAGCTGAGCGCCCACATCGGAGTGCCGGACGCGGAGCGTGTCGAGGCGCAGCGTTTGACGCTCAATCTGGTACTCGTGCCGACCACCCCCTTGTCGGATCTGGGTGACGACCTGGACCGCACGGTCGACTACTATGCGCTCACCCGGCGGGTGCGGCAGCTCGCAGCGACACGGCCGCGCAAGTTGATCGAGACGCTCGCCGAGGAAATCTGCGCCTGCGTGCTGGAGGAGTTTTCGGTGCGCGCGGTGGAGGTGGAGTTGAGAAAGTACATCCTGCCCGACACGGAGTACGTGGCGGTGCGTCTTTCGCGCGGGTCGACACCGGGTTAAGGAGAGGCCAACCTTCGCGTTTGGCTCGCTTCGCGCTCCGTGATTCCTGCGGGACTCGATATTCACGCTTACCGTCACTTTCCGACCCTTTCCTTTTTTGAAACCGCAACCTGAAGAACAAGCGGCATGCGGAGTGGTGTGTTTTGACGTGGTGGTGGTCGGCGGAGGACCGGCTGGCTTGCGGGCGGCGGAAGTTGCCGCCCAGCGGGGGGCAAAGGTTGCCGTCTTTGATGTGAAGCCTTCCGTGGGACGGAAGTTTTTAGTCGCCGGGCGGGGAGGCTTGAACCTCACGCACACCGAGGAGTCGGCTGTTTTCCGAGGGCGTTACCGCTCAAGCGGAGAGCCTGCGGCAGAGCAGGGGGAGGAAAGCCGCCTACGCTGGGAGGGGCTTCTCGGGGCGTTCGGCCCGGTTGCGCTGCGTGAGTGGGCGGCCGGTCTAGGGGTGGAGACGTTCACGGCAAGCACTGGGCGCGTGTATCCGCGGGAAATGAAAGCGGCGCCATTGTTGCGTCGCTGGGTGGCGCGGCTCCGCTCACTTGGGGTCGAGTTCAGGATGAGGCACCGGTTGATGGACCTTCAAGCGGGGGATTCCCTGCGGCTCGAGTTTCAAAAAGAAGGCCAGCGAGGGGCTCAGGATGCGGACGACGAATTGGCGGCAGATGGTGAGGGCGACGCCTCTTTTCGAGGGGCGGCCGGGCAAGGGGTTGATGGCGAGAGTGCGGTCGCCGCCGGAGCCGTTGTGCTGGCGCTTGGAGGGGCCTCCTGGCCCCAGACCGGCTCGGACGGTGGCTGGGTCGGATTGTTGCAGCGTAAGGGGGTTTCCGTCTCGCCGTTGCACCCTGCAAATTGCGGGTGGGAACGTGATTGGTCGGCGGACGTTCTTGCGATGTGCGAGGGCAAGCCGCTCAAAAATATCGCGGCCACCGCGGGCGGCGTGACGGTGCGCGGTGAGTTGCTGGTCACTAGGTACGGATTGGAGGGGGGCGCGCTCTACTCGCTATCGCAGGCCCTTCACGAAATGGCGCCGCCGGTGGTGACCCTCGATTTTAAGCCGGATTCGCCGCTGGAAAGTCTGGTGAAACGCCTTGGGACTGCCCGGTCGAACTTCCTAGCGGAGGCCGGCCTTCGCTGGCGGCTCGATGTGCCCACGCACGCATTGCTGTCCTCGCTCCTACCAGCCGAATCCTTCAAGTCTGCGGAGACAACCGCCCAGGCTGTAAAACAGTTCCGTCTCCCACTCTGCCGGCCCAGGCCGGTTGACGAGGCGATTTCAACCGCGGGCGGCGTGGCCTTCTCGGGTCTGACCGAAAGCCTGATGCTGCGGCAGCTGCCGGGCGTCTTTGTTGCGGGTGAAATGCTGGACTGGGAAGCACCGACCGGCGGCTATCTGATGCAGGGCTGCTTTGCCACGGGAACCCGGGCGGGCGTGGGCGCGGCAGAGTGGCGACTGGGGACCTCGCCATGAAACAAAAAACCCCAGCTTCCAGAGAAGCCGGGGCGTTTTGGAAAGTCCGCTCTGCAAGAGCGATCCTGCAGCTACTACTGGAGCAGCTTGAGAGCGATGGACTGGGAAGCGTTCGCCTGGGTGAGCATGGCGGCACCTGCTTGGACAAGAATGTTCGCACGAGCCAGCTTTGCTGTTTCGGTGGCGACGTCCACGTCCTGAATCCGGGAGAGCGCAGCTTCTAGGTTCACCTGATTCACGTTGAGCGAATCGAGAGCGAACTGGACCCGGCTGGATTCCGCTCCGTTCGTGGCCATCATGGTGGCCAAATTCTGGATGGCGGCGGTCACCAGACTCAGATTGCCACCTGTTGCGACATCGATGGTGTTGATGGAAGTTGCATAAACACCGGTCAAATTGTGCTGTGACAAGCCCATTGTCTGCTGGCCATCCTGCGAGATGAACGCGGTGAGCGTGCCCGTCGTGGAAGAGAACAAAGAAACACCATTGAAGGAATCGAGGGCCAATGTGTTGAGCTCAGAAATCAGGCTGGTGTACTCGGTGCTGTAATTCGCCACATCTTGGGTGGACTTCGTTACATCGCCTGCGAGGGTCGCCAGTTCTGACAAGCGGTCTAGGACGCTTGCAGCAGTCTTCATCGAGCCCGCCTGAACCTGGAGAAGCGAAAGAGCGTTCGCCACGTTAGTGGCAGTGCCTTGTGTGCGCTTCACTGCGGCAGAAAGTTTCATCGCCACCGCAACTCCACCAGCGTCGTCCGATGTTGTCGCGATCCTGTTGCCGCTGGAAAGCCGGGCCAGACTCTTCTGGAGCAGCTCGCTCGACTTTTGGAGGTTGTACGAGGCTAAGGTGGATGCGGTGTTCGTGTTTATCGCGATCATATTTTAAGAATTTGGAGTTGGTCTTGCCCAGACGTGAGGGGTGGCTGCCTGGCAACTTACCTACAACCTTTCACTTATTCGGCTGCATGCTGACTCAGCTTTAGAAGAAATTTTATGGAGACCCATTTTTTTCACAGTTCGGCCGCCCTCTGCGCACTTTTCTGTAACTGGCAATTTGGGGGATGAGCCGCCACTCCATTAAAAACGGCTGGCACAGTTGAATGCCAGACTTTATTTCCGAGAGAAAGAACGTGCGCGCTTTCGTGGGTTTTGCAAAGACTAGCGGAAGCGGTGTGGTGGCTGCTGTTTTGGCACGCTCCCTGCTCTCGAAAAATAATGGATCACGATCTCGACGGAAGATTAAAAGATGCTCAAAGCTTGGCTGATGGGGGGCACTACGCTGAGTCTGCAGAGGCATTCGAAGCTTTTTTCAAGCACGACCCTGCGAATTCAGAGGCGCTCACGGTTTTGGCTGGAGTGATGTCAGACTTGGGACAGCCCGAAGCCGCACTTGCCCTGTTGGCAGACTCCGTTGACGAGGCGGCCCCAAACCCGGCTACATTGGTGCGCATTGCGAACCAACTCGAAGAGGTCGGGCGCCTCGGTGAATCTGCTGATTTTCTTCTTTGCGCTACGTTGCAAACCCCCGATGACACGGGTCTCCGATTCAGGACCGAAGCGGCCCTGAAATCACTCGCGCGACACGACCAAATCGAGTGGTTGCAGTCGGGCGGGGAAGGGGATTTGCCTTTGCCCCCGGAGAAGACTTCCTAGGCTTCGTAGTAGCTCATCCAAACTCTGTCAGTTGGGCTGGGAGTCTCTCTCGATTGAGTGGGAGATTTAGCCGGCAGGGTGCGGGAATTATAAACGATTATCCAAGGTCTTTTGACTTTTTGAGCAGGAGTGCCGCTGTTCAACGGAATGTCATTCGCCGCCAGTAAGTTTTCTGTGCCTCCCCCGCTCGCCGCTTGCAGGCAATTCTGGGGTGCATGGTGACGAATTAGCTCTCATCCAATGTACAACAGTAGGATCGGAATAGTTTCTCCCCCATACACGGCCAAGTCCGCGGGAATCGGCGTACTGCACCTTCTTATCCACAAGCTCAGGGAATACGGATTTGATGCGTACTTCATCCCGCAGTGTATTCCTGCCAACGTCAATCCGGTCTACAACACGCCGCTTTTCAGCGACGTCTGTGCTGACATCGCGGAGATAGCGAGGGATTGGGTTGTTCTGTATCCCGAAGGAGTTTACGGAAATCCGATGAACGCAAGGCGAGTGGTGCGCTACCTTTTGAATAAGGAGCGGGCCTTCGGTGGAGCGGGCATGGGCGCTCTTGGGTCGGATTTTTTGATCACCTATTCTCGTTTGTTTCACCCAACTGCACCGGTGCTATTCTACCCGGTGATTGAAGGGGAGCTACTGGTTCGTTCGGGGCGCGTCTCGCCTGACTCGCCTCGCACCGTCGACGCCTTTTACGTAGGAAAGGGATCGGCGTATGGGGTTTGCCCGCCGATACCAAACGCGACGGCGATAACGCGGGGGTGGCCCGAAACTAAAGCAAAGTATTACGACTTGCTTGAAACGGTCCATACCCTTCACTCCTACGATTGGGTGACCTCCACCGTCTTGGATGCGATTCTTTTGGGCTGCAAAGTGAGACTCATTGGAAGTCCCGGCCCGACGGGCGAGGGCGATCCTTTCAGGGAAGACGGTGAGCTGTTTGGGCTCTGGGAGCGCTCTCCCGACGACGGTGTCCCGCAAACTAAGTGCAATGCACGCGAACTGCTTTTGAGCAAAACACGGCTCTTAAAGTCTCGGTTTGACGCCCGCATGGTGGAGCTTTTCAGTCAAATCTGCCAGATGCCAGAGACCCCAGTCTCTTAAAAAAAGGGTGGGATTTTTGTCGGTTCGCATGACCTTGTCGCGGGTCGGACCGGGTGGGCGAAAACAATGCGCGTGTGACGGCGGAGAAGTTCCTCGTGGCTTTACACCTCGTCCGCCACCCGGGTGCTGCTGCCGAAGGAATTCTCTCTGATGCCGATTTGCTGCAGCATGCGGACGTATATGTTGCTAAGCGGCATGTTCTCCTTGCGGTCTTTGAGGACATGGCCTTGGTGCTTGAAGCCACCGCCGGCGAGGAGGATCGGCAGGTTCTCGCAGGTGTGTGCGGAGGCATTCCCGAGGTTGCTGGCGTTGAGGATGGCGGTGTGGTCGAAAAGCGTGCCTTCCCCCTCGCGCACCTGTTGCATGGTGGTGAAAAAGCGGCTGAGTTGCTGCAACTCGAGCTCCTCGATCATGGCAAGCTGCTCGATCTTGGTCTCGTCCTTGCCGTGGTGCGAGGCGTCGTGGTGGCCGAGGTTGAGGCCCTCGAGCTTGGGGCGTCCGGCGTCGCCCATCGTGAGAAGAATCACGCGCGTGGAATCGGTTTGGAAGGCGAGCCTTGTGACGTCAAACCAGAGTGTTTCCCGTGCGACCAGCTCTTCGTTGTTGGGATCGGCCTTCGGTGCGGAGTAGGGGACGGACGGCTTGGGGCGGTTTACCCAGGCTTCGGAGCGAAGGAGGTTTTGCTCGGTTTCACGAATGGAACTGAACATGAGTTCCAGCCGCTCGCGGTCTTCGGCTCCGAGTTTTTTGCCGAAGCTCTTCGCCTCTCCGCCGACCTGGTCGAGGATGCTGCGTCCGGTTTTGAGCCGATGTGTTTCGGAAGCAACCTCCCCCGGGCTGCCGTTGATGAACAGTTGCTTGAAGACCTTGCTGGGGCTGCGTTCGCTGGGCACGGGCACGCCCTTCTCGTTCCAGGAGAAGTTCCACTGAACGGGCTGGCCGATGACGAGGTTCCGGTAGCGTGTGTCCGCTTTGATCCGCTCGGCGGCGTATTGGTCGAGCGAAATGCCGTTGTGGTGCTCCTTGGCCGGTTCCTTGATGCGGTCCCAGTGCACCCCGGTGAAGAGCCCGGCTTCGCTGTGGTGGTTGTTGTAATTGAGGTGCGAGACACCGGAGAAGAGCGTGAACTTGCCACGGTGCTCGTCCAGGTGCCGCAGGTAGCGGGTGCTTTCGTATTGCAAGCCGGCGGTCTCGGGGAAGAAAAAGGGTGCGTGCAGGCCGAGGTTACGACCGATGAGCAAAAGGCGCTTCGGCTGCGGCGCTTCTTCGGCCCGGAGGCTCCGCGGGAGCATGGCGCTCAGGGCGGGCAACGCGAGGCTGACGGCTCCGGCTTTAAGAAAGTGTCGGCGGGCAATGGGTTGGCGGAGACTGATGTGCATAGGGGAGGCAGGCTACTTGTTGAGAAACGGGCGGCTGTCCACAACGTGATGGATCAGGGCGCGCAGGCCGTAGTTTTGGGTGCGCACGGACTTTACGATTTCCGCCACATCCTCGCGGTCGGCGAAATCGACACGCGCTCCGGTGGCATAGGTGAGCAGCTTTTCTGTGAGGGCTCTGGCGAGGCCGTCTTTGTCCTCGAGCAGCATGGTCTTGTACCCGTCCACGTCCGCAAAGGCGCGCCCGTCGGGCATGGTGTAGCCGACTTCAACGGCGGGGCCACGGTGGACTCTTTTCTTGCTGGGCTGGATTTCAATGACCTGGCCGGTGCTTTTCGGGACGCGATAGAAATCGCGCCAGCCGCCGATGACATCAAACGTCTCGAGTGCAAAGCCCGGGGGGTCGATTACGGTGTGGCAGCTCATGCACGCGGGCGTGTCGCGATGCTTGGCGAGCTGCGCGCGGATGGTTGTGGCCCCTCGGATGTCGGGCTCGATTTTTGCAACGTCGCTCGGTGGGGCGGGGGGATGAATGCCTAGGATTCTTTCATTGATCCAGTTGCCGCGCAGGATGGGCGAGGTCTTGGCGCCATCGGCGGTGACCTTCAGCACGCTCGCCTGGGTCAGGAAGCCGCCACGGTGAGATCCGGCCGGCAGTTGGACTTTACGCAGTTCATGGCCGCTGACGTTTGGCAGGCCGTAGAGCCAACCGAGCGGTTCGTTGAGGTAGGTCCAGTCCGAATGGACTCCTTCCAGAAGGCTGCGATTGTCTGTGAGGAGTTCGTGGAAAAAGAGCCGTGTTTCGCGCTCGGCGGAGAGTCGCAGGGCGGCATCGAACTCCGGATACAAGGCGCTGTCGGGCGAGGTGGCGTCGATCTTTTGCAGGTCCAGCCATTGGTTGATGAACGACTCTTCGAATCGCGCGGATCTGGGGTCCTTCAACAGGCGTTCCACCTGCGCATGGCGTTCATTGGCCTGCGAAAGGTTGGCGCCCAGAAGCTCGGCATCTGGCGGGCCATTCCAGAGGAAGTACGCCATTCGGTTCGCCAGGGCATGCGACTCGAGAGGGCCGGGCGTTTCCTCATGCAGCAGGAAGTGGGGCGAGCAGAGGACGGCTTTGTATCCGTCCAGCATGGCTTGATGAAAATGGACGCCCGCATCGAGGGCCACGAGCACACGCGCCACATACGGTGCGGCGATTTCCTCCGGTACTGTCCTCCGGAATGCCCTTGGCAGGAAACGCCTGATCAGCCGTTCCGCATCTACCTTGGGTTGAGCAGACACCGGCAGCGCCGGATTTGGTATGTCCTTTTCCGCAGGGACGCCGGTGATTTCCGACAGCGAACGCTGCGGCAGTTGGTCGAACAATTCCTGATAGGCCTGCGAGGGCCATTTGTGGACACTCCCATCGCCATGGAGCGGCCCTTCGATTTCCACCTTCTGGATGAGAATCGCTTGCTTGGTCCACCGCTCACCCTTGCGCCAGAGTGGGATCACAAAGTCCCGGTGGTAGAGGGTGGGACCGAAAACATGGATCTGTTCCTCGCGCTGCAAGTCCACCTCCATGGTGACGGTGCGCATCTCTGTTTCTGAAAGGTCCCGCCAGTCCAAAAGGTCGGGCGCATCGGGCCTGGACGCGCGGTGGCTGTGAACGCCGATGCCGATGGGCATCGGTTTGCCGCCATTGTTGCGGGCCTGCGCTGTGATCCGGATGCGGTACCGCCCACTCAACGGCGCCCACGGTCCCATGATGCCTGTGTAGGGGTAGAACAGCCGCGAGGTCAGGACGAAGTTGTTTTCCTCCATCCAGTTCCCGTAGTCGATAAACGTCTTTTCCTTTCCCTTGAAAAGCTGGGGGCCGTCGTTGGAGTAGTGCAGTTCGCCCGCATGCGAAAGCGCATCCGCGAGCGCCTTCTCTGCGGCTTCCTGGTAGCGCGCAAAGTGCGTGGCCGAAAGCGTGAGCCCTTCCCCTACTTTATCAAACCCAGCCGTTGCAGCGTCTTCCGGGAACAGGCTCTTGAGTTCGCACTTGATGTGAAGCAGTTCGGTGACGGTGTTCTCGTACTCCGTGCGTGTGAGCCGTCGCACGGGGCCGCGGCCTTCCTTTTGCTGGAGCTGGAGGGATGCGGACCGGAGGTTTTGAGAAAGTGCTGCCAGCCAAGCCGCCTTTTCATCCTGGACGGGCTGGCGTTTGTTTTTCGGAGGCATCTCCCCTTTGGCCACGCGGTCAAAGACCTGCTGCCAGGTCAGGGCGTTGGCGCGCTGAGTGGGCTGGTAGCCGAGGTCCTCGAGATTGAGCCCGCCCTTGTGGGTTTCGCTGTCGTGGCAGTTGATGCAGTTCGATTCAAGAAAAGGCTTCAGCAGCGCCGGCGCCGACCACGCTGTGACAGAAGGCAGCAGGAGGAAAAGGGTGTAAATGAGAGGCCTGAGGGTCATGGCTTTACTGCAGGATAAAGACGTTTGTTCGGGGGAATCAGTCCCCGTCTTGGGTGGCCGTCCATGCTCTCGAGGAGCCGCCAAGGCGGACCTCGACTTGCTCGACATGGTGCCCGGGGAATTCCGTGGCCCCGGTTTCCTGCGGCGCCCCCTTAAACACCACGGCACGTGGGAGAGACCACAAAGAACAGCTGTGAAGCTCTGAGTCATCTGCGGATCGCTGCCTGTCCCCCGGTGAGTCAGCGAAAAGCTCCCCACGGTGGACACGCCCTAGTGTTTCTGGAGCGGGGCCTGCTTTTTGAGAAACTCGCGGGCGAGGGCTCGGTAGGCGGTGGCGCCAAGTCCGTTGGACTCGTATTCCATGATGGTCTTGCCGTGGCTGGGGGCCTCGCCCAGGCGGACTGTGCGGGGAATGATGGTCCGGTAGACGACGTTGCCGAAGTGCCGCTGCACCTCGGTGACCACCTGCTGGGCCAGGTTGTTGCGCATGAACATTGTCATGAGGATCCCGCCGATGTGGAGTTCGGGGTTCGCGCCGCAGTCGCGGATCTGGGCGACGATGTTGTCGATCTTGGAGAGCCCTTCGAGGGCGAAGTATTCGCACTGGATGGGAACGAGCAATTCGTCCGCCGCGGCAAGAGCGTTGGTCATGAGGATGCCCAGCGAGGGGGGGCAATCCAGAAAGACGAAGTCAAAGGGGGCGGCCGCTTTCAGAGGAGCGATGGCCTCCCTGAGACGGGTGAGGTGGTTGTCCTGCCGGGCCACTTCGACCTCGGCTCCGGCGAGATTGATGTCCCCCGGGATGAGCCACAGCCCGTTGCGGCGGGTCGGCACGATGGCATCAGCGAGGTTTCCCCCTTCAAGGAGAGCCTCGTAGGCGCTGCACCCCTCGATGGGATCGTGCCCCAGAGCGCTGGTGGCGTTGGCCTGCGGGTCCAGGTCGATCAGGAGCACGGTCGCGCCCAACTCGGCGAGACCGGCCGCCAAGTTTACTGATGTCGTGGTCTTGCCCACGCCGCCTTTCTGGTTGGCCACCGCAATAACTTTCATTTCAAGGGACACCATAGGGAAGAATCCCGGTTTGAAAAGGACGCGGTGCCGCTTGCGCATTGCAGCTTCACTCCGCGCAGCTTTGATTGGACAAATGCACCCCATTGAATCCGCGCCCGAGCGTGTCCTCGCAGTCGATCCCTCCCTGCGTTCGACCGGGTACGCGGTGCTGGAGCGCACCTCCGGGGCGATGGTCCAAGGAGGCGCCCGCACCAAGGCGCTCACCTGGGGAGTCATCAAAAACAGGCAGGATCTCCTCCAATCTGGGTGTCTTTTGGCCATCAACACCCGGATTCGGGAGTTGATTGAAGAGTACCGGCCCACCTCGGCCGCCTTTGAGGCGGTCATTTTCGTTCAGAGCTACAAGACGGCCATTGTTTTGGGCTGCGCCCGGGGGGCCTCATTGTTGGCCGCTGCACACTGTGGACTGCCCATTTACGAATACGCCCCGCGGCGCGTCAAACAGGCGGTGGTGGGACGGGGGGGCGCCGACAAGGAACAGGTCGCCTTCATGGTGCGGGCCCTGCTGGGGCTGACAGAGACGCCAGTCTCGGACGCCGCGGATGCACTGGCCGTGGGCCTGACCCATTTTCAGGCAGAGGACCGGGCCAAGTGGAAGGTGGGAGAAATGGAGCGAATCTAATGCGCAAGGCACTCAATACGGAATGGCTGGGGCGGATTTCCTACGCGGAAGGCGTGCGGGTCCAGGAGGCTTTTTTGGAGCGGAAGCTTCTGGATGCGGCCTTGCCGGACCAGCTTTACCTCTTGGAGCACGACCCGGTGTACACCATCGGCCGATCGGTTTCTCTGGAGGAGGCCCTTGGAAGCGGCCTGCCACATCCGCTGGTCCAGGTGAGTCGCGGCGGGAAGATCACCTTTCACGGCCCCGGACAGCTGGTGGGCTATCCGCTACTGGATTTACGCGAGCGTGGGCAGGATTTGCACAGGCATCTGCGCCTTTTGGAGGGGGTGTTGGTGGAATTGAGCCGGCGCGTCGGGGTGGAGGCTTCAACCAGGGAGGGGCTCACCGGAGTCTGGGTGGGGGAGCGCAAGCTCGCCTCCATCGGGGTGGGGGTGCGCCGCTGGATCAGTTTGCACGGCTTTGCCATCAACATTTGCGGCCCGCTGGAGGGGTTCAGCCACATCACGCCCTGCGGGCTCGAGGGGGTGCAAATGACCAGCCTCGAGGCGGAGGGGGCGGCGGGTCTGACGGTGGAAAAGGCCGCGGCGCTGGCCGGCGAGATTTTCGCCGCCCGCCACTCACAGCCCCGCCTGGCGGAGGATGGCGCGTTTGAAGCGGTTGGGGTGCTCAAAAAGTGACTCGAGCCGGGCGAGGGAGTCGGCGGCAAGCGGACCGGTTTGCTGCCCGAGGGCGCATTGCAGGTAAATGGCCTCCCTTAAAATCAGGCGCAGATCCTTTGCGCAGAGGGCCGCCCACTGGGCATCCGAAGAGTCGCCCCGGTCGCGGGCATTTTCAAAGTCAATGAGATGCACCTGGAGGGGGGAGGGGCACACCACCATGTTGTGGAGTTCGAGGTCGCCGTGCACAAACCCAGCCCTGTGCAGGACCGTGACGTGGCTGTAAGCCTGCTCAAGCAGCAGCCAGAGTCCGGCTACGGTGGCCATGGGAAGTTCGAGGGCGCGCTGAATGTTGGCCTCCTCCGGCTCGAGGCCAAAGGCGCTCAGGCGTTGAAACGGCATCCCGGGTAGAAAGCAGCTGCGGAAGGTCAGCGGGGTCCAGCCGATCGGGGCTGGCACGGGCAGCAGTTCTGAGGCGCGCAGCTGGCGTTGGTATTCCACCTGGGGATCCCCGTGGAGGCTGGCTGGAAAGTAGGTTTTGCGAAAATGCAGGGGATAGGTGTCAGCCGCCGGAAACGTACGGCGTGTGTCCGCGCTGGCAATGACCAGCTGGGCTGACATGAGCGGCATGTCGCCGGCTTTCCGGAGGGCGATGGTGCGCACCACAAAGTCAGTGCCCGGAGGGTTGTTGATCAGGTGGTGGTACTCCTGGGCCAACCGGACGTGGTGGGTGGGGGAAACCGAGATCAATCCGTCGGAGTTCATAGAACGAGAAACTGTCAGAGGAAGGCCCGGGCAGTCACGCCATCCGAGCAAATCCAGTGCGCAATGCGCGGTTGAAGGCGTACGGCGGCTCAGGGAACGTAGAGCTCCTGGCCCAGCTTGAGCTTGGGTACGGAATCAGTGGGATAGAAGTTTGCGTTCTGGATGTCCTTCCAGCGCCCCTTGTTTTTGTAGTACTTCGCGGCGATCGAACCCAGGGTGTCGCCCTGTGCCACCTTGTGGGTGCGGCCGCCCGGCGGAATGGCCTTGGGCACGGGTTCCCCAGCCTTTCCGCCTGCGGAGGCGACGCTGGGGGGAGCCAGTTTAATCGCCTTCAACTCCTCGACTGTTTTGCGCAGCTTGAGGTTTTCGTTTTTGAGGCGGGCGGCTTCCTCCTGGGTGAGGGGTGCTCCACGGCTCAGCTGGGAAAGGAGACGCAGCTCGCCCTCCTTCTCGAAGCCCTTGAGCTCCTTGGCATAAGGCCCGTCGGGTACGATTGCCAGATACCTGGAAAAGTGGTACAAGGCACCCAGGGGTTCCTTGAGTCGATCCGCGTAGAGGTGGCCAAGACGGTAGTGGGCCTCCGCCGTGAGCGATGTACCGTCGATGAGGGACTCAAAAATCCGGACGGCCCCCTCGGTGTCATCGGCTGCGAGGCGCTTGTCGGCCTCGGCCAGGCCGCTGTGAAAGCGCGCCTCGCCGCGCCGGTCGCAACCCGATAGGGCAAGGGCTGCCGTGGTCAGGCAGATCAGAGGAAGACGCATTTCCATGGAGGGGGTAACGGAAAGGGGGAGAAATAGAGAAAAACCGCCGGGTCAAACCGTGATGCCCGCGGAGAGGAGCGCATGGTTGACTGCCCGAATCACCTCAATCCGCGCATGCCACTTGTAGTTTGCCGGAACGATTGTCCAATCCGAGGAGGGGGTACTGGTCTTTTCGAACATGGTCTCGGCCGCGGCGTTGTGCTCATCCCACTTCCGGCGGTTGCGCCAGTCCTCGTCCGTGATTTTCCAGTGCTTGTAGGGATCCGCCTCCCGGCGCTTGAACCGGGAGAGTTGCTCGTCCTTGGAAATGTGCAGGTAAATCTTCACGAAGACGGTGCCGTCGTCGGAAAGGCTTTTTTCAAAGTGGGTGATTTCCTCGTAGGCGCGCTTCCATTCGCGTTCATTGGCAAAACCTTCGACCCTTTCAACCAGCACGCGGCCGTACCAGGAGCGGTCAAACACCGCGGTCTGGCCGTAGCGGGGAAGCTTGCTCCAGAAGCGCCACATGTAATGGTGGCAGTACTCTTCTTCCGTTGGCTTTACAACGGAATGTACCCGCAGCAGGCGGGGGTCCAGCCGTTCCACCATGCGGCGGATCGCCCCGCCTTTTCCGGCAGCGTCCGGCCCTTCGAAAAGCACCACAAGCGAACGTTTCGAGTCTGAAAGCGCGCGCTGGTAGGTGAGCAGTTGGAGTTGGGCCTGCTTCAGCACCGGCTTGTACTCCCCTTCGTTGACGGAGGGATGCTCGAGACTGTCCAAGCGCAGTCCTTTGCTCCACTTGAGCGGTTGGATTTCGGTTTCCATGGCTTTCTAGGCTGTTGGCTCCAGGGGGGAGACAGAGGCGGGTGGGGCTGCGTCCGCGTTCAGGGGCACCAGCTCCTCGGCCAGTAGGACGGGGATGCCCTTGCGCAGGGGATAGACCCCCCGCCCGTCGGTCCGCAGCAGGCCGGCGTCCCAGCCCGCGCACTGCTCTTGGGTCAGGCCAAGGCGGGCGAGCTGCTCCAAGGAGGCTTCCTCCAGGGGCGAGCGGCTTGCAGGGCAGCGGAGCAGACCGACAAATTGGGAGTCCAGATAGGGCATGGTTTTTTTTTCGCCTGCTTCCTAGGGCGTCTTCACGGGAGGCGAAACTTTCGCTGACTCCTCATCGACGGGCAGCCATCCGCAGATAAAAAAGAGGTCCACAGATGAAAAAAGTGCACTCGGGAGCGCCCTGTAGTTTCCTCTCATCTGTCAAATCTGTGATATCTGCGGATACGTTTCCGAACCTAGTATTTGGCCACGGAGGAGTCCACCGCGTCCGACCAGGCGAGAATGCCGCCCTCCAGGTTGAGCAGCTTGCCGAACCCGGCCTCCTGGAGGAGCTTGAGCGCGCGTGCGGAGCGCACCCCAGACTTGCACTGGAGGACGATTTCATCGGCGCTGTCGAGTTCACTCATGCGCGAAGGCAACTGCCCCAGCGGAATGAGCCGCGCGGAGGAGATCCGGCAGATGTCGTGTTCGAAGGGCTCCCGGACATCGACGAGCACAAAGCGGTCGCCCCGGTCCATCTTGGCCTTGAGCTCCGTGGCGCTAATGCAGGGGACCAGGCTTTCCTCGGCTTCGGCGGCCTGGGCCTGGGGAATGCCGCAGAACTGTTCGTAGTCGACGAGCTCGGTGATGGAGGGGTTCTCGCTGCAAACGGGGCACTTTGGGTCGCGCCTGAGTTTGAACTCGCGGAATTTCAGCTTCAACGCGTCAAAATGGAGCAAGCGGCCCATGAGGCTCTCCCCGATCCCTACGATCAGCTTGATCGCCTCGATTGCCTGCAGGACGCCGATGACGCCAGGCAAAACACCCAGCACGCCGCCCTCAGCGCAACTCGGCACCATCCCCGGCGGGGGCGGTTCCGGGAACATGCAGCGGTAACAGGGCCCTCCGAGGTGGGGGGCGAACACCGTGCACTGGCCGTCGAAGCGGAAGATGGAGCCGTAGACGTTGGGTTTCTTCAAAAAGACCGAAATATCGTTGGAGCAGTACCGGGTGGGAAAATTGTCCGTCCCGTCGATGATGACGTCGTAGGGCTCCGCGATTTCCCGGGCGTTGGAGGCGTTGAAATAGGTGTCGTACAGGTCGACCTGCACGTTGGGGTTGATTTCGCGGATGGTTTCCCGGGCTGAGTTGAGCTTTTTACGGCCAACATCCTTGGTGCTGTGCAGGATCTGGCGCTGGAGGTTGGAAAAGTCTACGGTGTCCCCGTCCACAAGCCCGATGCGTCCGAGCCCCGCCGCCGCAAGGTACATGGCGATGGGGGAACCCAGACCGCCCGTGCCGATGCACAAAACGCTGGCCGCCTTGAGTCGTTTCTGACCCTCCAGCGTGACTTCCGGCATGATGAGATGCCGGGAGTATCTCGCAATTTCGTCGTTGGAGAACTCGATGCGCTCGAGTCGGGCGGGGTCGATGATGCTTTTGGCCATAAAGTTGAAGCGTTATCTTAACAGGTGTTAAAGATTTGGAAAGTCAGTCGGCTGAATTAGCCGCATCCCCAGCGATGTCTGGTCATTGCAATGCGCGCCTATGAGGAAAGCTCCCCTCGTTGGTGCGGATGAAACGGCTTCCGTGCGGGAGGAAAGGGGGAGGGGTGAGCCGTTTGGGGAAAGAAAAACGGGGCACCCGTGAGGATGCCCCGCTTAGGGCCGCCCAATAAAGGGCGGTTATATACTTGGCTTGAAGCCGAGTGTGACTGGCTTAGAAACGGCCGCCGCTACGGAAGCCGCGGTCGCCACGGTCACGGCCTCCGCCGCGATCGTCACGTCCACCGCCACCGCCGCCGCCACGCCGGTCGAAACCGCCGCCGCCGCCGCCACCACCACCGCTACGGCGTTCGAAACCGCCGCCGCCGCCACCGCCGCCGCCGCCCGGACCGCGTGCTTCGCGGGGACGAGCTTCGTTCACCGTCAAAGGGCGCCCTTCAACTGCCTGACCATGAAAGCGGCTGACCGCTTCCTGGGCTGCAGAGTCCGTCGCCATGGTCACGAATGCGAAACCACGCGACTTGTTCGTGAACTTGTCGAAAATAATCTGCACTTCCGAGACATCACCGACCTGGCGGAACAAATCCTCCAGTTCGCCTTCAGTCATCGTGAACGCGAGATTGCCGACATACAATTTGGTACCCATTCCGTTATCTTAATTAGCTGCCAAGCAAAGAATTCGGTAAGGTTTCCGGTCGTCGGATCTCAAGCGTCCAGAGAGGCGTTGTCGCCCTCTGTGCACTCCCCGTTGCCGAGGCTCTGCTTAACTGAGCCTGCAAACTATCTACTGGCGCTCCGCTTGGCAAACCTTAATGACCCTTATTTCCAATCAGTTTTTTCCTGCCGGTTTACCCTCCCAGCCCCCCGCAATTCCTGCGCCCTTCCAGTCCGCGTATCCGTGCACTCTCGCCGCATAATCCACTCCCCGCTCCCGCTCCGGAGCCGGCGCAATATCCCAGTCCCAAGCCCATTCGGGCTCCGGAAGACGCACGCCCTGCAGCACCTCCCACTCCCTCGCTGCTTCCCCCGGGGCGTGCGGCTGGGCGCGCCAGCGTACATCCGTGATCAGTGCAGTGTGTCCGGGCAGTTGGCGTAAATATTCCAAGTGCGCCAAAATAAGTCCCTTCTGAAAGGCGGCAAGGTCCGCTTCGGGGCGGCCCCCCCTTAAAAAGCGGCCGGGAACCCAGCCCAACTGGGAGAGCAGGTTGACCGATACGGAAAAGTCCAGACGGCCATCGTCCAAATAGACCTGGGGCGAGGAGGCGGGCAGCGGGGCGGCCGGACTGTCGCGCAGCCTTGGCATCTCCTTCATAATGCCGGTCACGTCCAGAGTAAGCAGCCGCACATTGGGGAAGCGCAGGGCAGCGAGGCGGCTGGGCAGCGAGTGGACGATGTCCGCTAGAACGACCTCTTCAAAGCTGGCTGCCAGTTCGCGCAGAGGGATGTCGTGGAGCAGGCCCGCCCCGAAGAGGAGGGCTTTGCGCCGACCGGTTGCGAGCCTCGCCGCCGCCAGAATCGCGGCCCGTGTGCGGTCGAGGTGAGGCTGCCAGGCGGCCCGGCAGCGCTGGTAGCGGGCCCTGACTTGTATGGTGGAGGTCAGGAAGCCCATCGAGCGCGCCGTCCATGTGCACGGGGTAAGGCAGTGTTCGAGCAGTTCGAGGATCACAGGGCAAGGGGCGTGGCGCGATTTACAGGAAGGGGCTGAGTTGACAGAACCCCCCGACGTTCGTAGCTGATTATAGTTCACATGCAAAAGCCCTCTTCTCTCTCTTTACCTCTCCTGCTTTTGAGTTCCGCCTCCCTGTGCCTTTCCGGGTGCGTGACGGAATCCTCCGACCTGCCCTCCTATCCGGCCTCCTCCAGAGGGCAGGCTATGCAGGTGTTTGAGGTGGTTATTGTGTCGGCGAACCCGGTTGCATTGCGGGGTGAGTCTTCGGTGGTGGGAGTCGGGGCCGGTGCGCTCGCGGGCGGGATCGCTGGTTCGATGATCGGCCAGGGGCGGGCTTCCGCTCTCACGGCGGTGGGCGGGGCGTTGGCCGGCGGCTTGGCCGGGGATGCGATCGAGCGCAAGGTGACCTCCGGCCGTGGGGTCGAAATCATGGTGCGCACAATGTCGGGCCAGACCTGGAGCGTGGTGCAGAAGGACCACGGCGAACGGTTCCAGCCCGGGGAACACGTCCGCATGCTGGTAGGTCCCCAGGGCCGCACCATCAGCCGCTGATAAATCCCTTCAGACATTCGAACCCGACGGTTGGCGCGGGGTCTGCTCTCTTCTCGCTCGATGAGAAAGCCCCCCCGTTCTTTTGCTGCATTTGCGGCGTTCCTTTGTTGTCTGGTGTCCGTTGCCCGTGCGGACTGGAAGGAGGATCACGCACAGCTGGCCTCCGGGGTGGAGACCCTCGAGATGGGCGGTAGCGCCGGCGGCGTTGCTCTGGCCGGAAGGCTCGCCTTTCCTCTGGCTCAGTCCGGGCAACGCCAGGTGGTCGTGGGGTGCGGTTACGCCGGGGACCGACCCGAGGGCGGACGGGTCGTGGCGCTGGCGCACACCAGCTTTGTTTCCTCCGCCTCCCCCGCCATGCGCCGGTGGCTGTTGAATCTTGTTGAATGGACATCCCGTAAGCAGGCGGCGGAGCTGTTGGTTCTCGCGGGCTCCACCAAGGAGTGGACGGCCGCCGGGGTGCGCGTGGTCGAGGCGCCGAAGCAGTGGGCTGCCTCGGCGCTGGAAAAGGCGGGGTGCGTTTATATCAACCTGCATGCGCTTTCCCCCGAGCTTGCCCGGGCCGCATTGCCGGATTTGGTCCGGTTTTCGGATGCGGGCGGCGGGCTTGTTTTTGCGTCCACCCCCTGGGCGGCCAAGCCGGAGTTGCTGGAGTTTGCGTCCACGTTGATGCAGTCGGCGGGAATCGCATTTCTGAAATCGGGGCCCAGCGAGACCCGCTATCCGCTCGCCCCGCTTCCCTCGGTCCATGCAAGCGCCCTGCGCGCGATCGACGCGCTCGCGGCGGAACAGAAAGGGAAGGCTCCGCTCCCCTTGGCAGAGCGTCAGACGGCGGCGGCTGCGCTGGAGGGCTGCATTGCGGCAGACTTCGTCCCCCAAACGCTGGAGCAGGCGCTCACCCACTTGCATGACCAAAGGGGCTGGAGCCGCTTTACCGCCGAAAAGCCGCTGCGCCGGAACCTCCAGCCAGTGGACGCGCTGATGGCCAGATTCGAAGGCTGGTGGTTGCAGCGGCAGGCGCCCGACAAAACGCCGGCCCATCCGCTGGCCGCAGACTACCCCGGCTTGCCGTCGTCTGGCCCTGAGGAGCGGCGGGAGCTGGTTTTCAACGCCACGACCGGCCCCGACAAGCTCATCAACCACGGAGACCGCACCCGTATTGCGACCGGACTGTACGCAAAGCCAGGTTCGGCGGTGCGCGTCACCCTTCCGAAGGAGGCGGTTGCCGCCGGGCTCAAACTGGAGCTGGGCATTCATGTCGACAAGAACTGGAACCTCAACTCCTGGAGACGCTTTCCGGAGATCAGCACGCTGACTCCGTTGGCGCAGGAGGCGACCTCCGCCGCCAACGCGTTTGGCGGTCTGGTGAGCATCCTTGTGCCCGCCGGTTGTTCCCTTGGAGAAGTGCGGGTGGTCATTGAGGGGGCGGTGGCGGCCCCGGTGTTTACCCTCCACAAAACACAGGCCGCGGATTGGAAAACAGTGAGTGCGGCCCCCGGCGCGTGGGGCTACTTGGAAACGCCGCTTTGGACCGGATATTTTTCCCGCGAGCAGCTGCGTTCCATGCAGGATCCCGCCAGCATCGCCAAATACTGGCACAGTGCGGTGCAAACAGCGGACCAACTGCTCGGGTACGCCTCTTGGCGCAAGCGCGGGGAGTCGATGCTGGTGGACCGGGACATTTATGTCGGCTACGGGCACGCGGGGTATCCGGTCATGATGATGTACGGAGCCGAACAGGGAGACGGCCCCGACGCGTTGCTGGGCCGGGGACCCCGGCAGGGCGACTGGGGTTTTCTGCACGAACTCGGCCACACCTTTCAGGACAGCTTTGACGGCAACTACACGATCGCCACGCATGGGGAGGTGGACGTGAACCTGGTGCCCGCCCTCGTGCTGCAGCGTCTGCACGGCCGTGTTTCCTACGACAACAACTCCCACGGAACCTTTGACGCCAAGAGCCGGCTGGCCGACTGGGAAAAATGGCGGGCCTTGCCCGCTGCGGAGCGGACCTGGGCGAAGGCCTGCAAAATGAACGTGGCCTACGACTTCTACTTCACGCTGGCGGAGTGCCACGGTTGGGAACTCTATGCGCGCGCCTTCGGCAGGCTGATGAACTGGCTGCAAAAGCCGGGGGCCGACCCGGCCCTGGACGCGATCCCCGAAAAGGCGGCCTCCGCAAAACGGGACCGTTTCTTTGTGTGTTTTTGCGAGGAGTCGGGCTTCAACCTCCTGCCGTTTTTCCAGAAGTACGGCTTGGGCATTGGCGAGTTTGGGCTGAGCGAAGCGGCGCGCGCCCGCGTGGCGAAGCTGCCGGAGTGGGAGGGCAACCGGCCGATGGAAGGCGTGGAAGGTCCGGCCGAGGTCGCCGTCCCGGCCGGTGCGTCGGAGGGCGCCGCAATCGCAAAGTTTCAAGGAAAGGATCCCGACGTGGGGACGGTCTTCACCTACCGCCTCACAGCGGGCAACGAGGACGAGGCGTTTGAACTCAATCCGCAGACCGGAACCCTGAGCCTGCGAAAAAAGGGCAGGCACCCGGCCCGGACTCTCACTGTCGAGGCGCAGGACAACTGCATTCCATTGAGCGCCCAGCGGGTGGTTTGCAAAGTTGCGTTTCCATAAGTGGTCGCCCATTCGCAAAGTTGATAAATTCACAGCCCGGTTCCAAGGTGGTGCCCTGCGCAGGGGATTCCCTGTCTTTGTATGTCCGAATCCCACGACTCCATCTCTGAACTAACTCGGCGCGTCTGTGCCTTCCGCGACGCGCGTGACTGGGCCCAGTTTCACTCGCCCAAGGAGCTGGCGGTGGCCCTCACCGCAGAGGCTGGTGAACTGCTGCAGCACTTTGTATGGCAGACCCCGGAGCAGTCCCTCGAGAGGGTTTCCCGCCGACGCGCAGAAATCGCAGGGGAAATGGCCGATGTCGCCATTCTCCTGATGGAGTTCGCGGAGGTCACTGGGATTCCCTTGGGCGAGGCGGTTGCCGCAAAGCTGGCCCGCAACGAGGAGCGCTACCCGGTGGAAAAAGCGCGTGGCTCCAACAAAAAACACAACGAGCTGTGAGCGAGGAACCCGTCGTCCCGCACACCCGGCGCCCCCGTTACTCGGGCAAAAACCCGCGCGGCTTCGGGCACAAATACAAGGAGCTGGATCCGGCCAAATACCCGGAGGTCGTTGCGCGCGTGCTCTCCGCCGGGAAGACCCCCGCGGGCACCCACCGGCCCATCCTGGTGGCGGAAATTCTGGAGGTGCTCCGGCCGGTGCCCGGGGAGTTTGGCGTGGACTGCACGCTGGGCTACGGCGGCCACGCGCGCGAAATCCTTTCCCTGCTGCAACCCGGCGGCCGGTTGGTCGGACTGGACGCCGATCCGCTGGAGTTGCCCCGCACTGAGGAGCGCCTGCGCAGGGAGGGCTTCGGCCCGGAGGCTTTTTGCGCGTACCGCAGCAATTTCGCCGGCCTGCCTGCGGTGCTCGGGCGGGAAGGCCGGACTTCCGCCGACTTTCTTCTCGCGGACCTGGGGGTTTCCTCCATGCAGTTGGATAATCCGGCGCGCGGCTTTTCGCTGAAACTGGAGGGCCCCCTGGACATGCGCATGAACCCAAACAAGGGGCAGCCGGCGGCGGCGTTTTTGCGCAAGGTGGATGCGGCCCAACTGGCCGGTCTGCTGGTGGAAAACGCTGACGAACCCCATGCGGACTTTCTCGGGAGGGCGCTTGCCGGGCAGGATTTCACCACCACGGTGGAGCTTGCGCGCCGGATCCAGACGCTGCTGTCCGCCCGACCGGCGGAGGAACGGGAGCTTTCAGTGCGGCGCGTCTTCCAGGCGCTGCGGATTGCCGTCAACGACGAGTGGGCGGCGCTCGACACCCTTCTGCGCAACCTGTCCCAGTGCGTCGGGCCCGCGGGGCGGATCGCGGTGTTGACCTTCCATTCCGGCGAAGACCGGAGGGTGAAGAAGGCGTTCGAGGCCGGCCTGCGGGAGGGATATTTTGCAGAGGTGGCGCGGGAGGTGGTCCGCGCCGGGGCGCAGGAGCGCCACGACAACACCCGCTCGAAATCAGCCAAGCTGCGCTGGGCGATCCGGGCGGGGGCGCATTAGGCGGGGCCGAAAAATCCTCTTACAGGCGACGGGCTGTTTGCCTAGGGTGGAACCCTCCCATCCCGCTCCCCTATGCGCATCTCCCCCCTGAGTCTCCGTGCCCTAGCCTGTCTGTCTCTCTGCTCCGTGTCCCTCTTTGGGATCGGCCGTGCCGCCGAGCCCAATCCGCTACTGAGCCCTCCCGAGGCGGTTTCCAAAATGACGATGCCCAACGGTTTCACCGTGGACGTGCTCGCCTCGGAACCCAGTATCGTGCAACCCATCGCCTTTTGCTGGGACGAACACGGCCGGCTCTGGGTGGTCGAGGGAAACACCTATCCGCAGCGCGCCGGCAAACCTCCGGTCCCCCGGCCCGACGACTCCCCGAACCTCGACCAGCTCGCCCCGGAAGATCTGGCCAACCTGTTGGGCGGTGCAGACCGCATCCTGATCCTCTCGGACGAAAACGGTGACGGCATCTACGAGACGCGCAAGGTCTTCATCGAGGGGCTCAACCTGGTTTCCGGAATCGAGGTCGGCTTTGGAGGCGTCTACGTCGGGGCGGCTCCCTACCTGCTGCACATCCCACTGGACGCAAGCGGTGACAAGCCCGCGGGAGCGCCTCGCGTGCTTGCCGATGGCTTTGGGTGGCAGGACACCCACGAGACGCTCAACTCCTTCATCTGGGGGCCTGACGGCTGGCTTTACGGGTGCCACGGGGTGTTCACCCATTCGCAGGTGCGTGTTTGTACGGGACCGGCGCAGGCGCAGCGTCCCCGCACGGCGATGAACTGCGCCTACTGGCGCTGGCACCCGGTGCAGGAGAAGTTCGAGCTTTTCGCCCAGGGCACCTCCAATCCGTGGGGGCTGGATTACAACTCACTCGGACAGTTTTTCTCCGAGGCGTGCGTGATCCCCCACTTCTGGCATGTCATCCAGGGCGCCTACTATCTGCGGCAATCCAATCCGCTGGGGCACTTTAATCCGTACGTATACAAAAACATCGAGACGATCGCCGACCATGCGCATTTTGTGGGCGCGGCGTGGGCTGCTGCAAGGGAGACCTCGGACGAGTCCGGAGGGGGCCACGCCCACTGCGGGCTGTGTCTCTACCAGGGGAACCACTTTCCCGCGGAGTACAAGAACCGGCCGCTGTTTGGGAACATCCACGGAAAGCGCATCAACCAGGAAAACCTGATCCAGGAGGGGTCCGGTTACCGCGCCGCCCATCTGCCCGACTTTTTGAAGTCCAACGACTTCAACTTCACCGCGGTTACGCTGAAGGCCGCGCCGGACGGGAGTGTGGTTTTCAGCGACTGGTACGACCGGCAGAAATGCCATACGGGGAAGTCTGAAGTCTGGGACCGCACCAACGGTCGGCTTTACCGTGTGCGCGCAGAGGGATGGAAGCCTTGGCGCGAGTCGCCGGGTTTGTGGACGCCGGAGTCTACGTTGGAATTGCAGCTGCAGGAGAACGCCTGGCTGAGCCGGATGGCGAGGCGTAAGGCGGCCGAGCAGGGGCAGGCAATCCAGTCCAATGCGGCACTGGTGCGGCGTGCCGTCGAGCTTGTCGAAAAAGGGGCGCCGACGGAGACGGTCTTGCGGGTGCTGTGGTGGCTGCGCTGCGCCGGAGTGGAGTACAAGCTGGACCGGAAGGCGCTCCAAAATGCGGAGCCCTATGTGCGCTTCTGGGACATCCAGTTGAACGCGGAGAAGCCGGGGGCCGCACCGGTGTCGGAGCTGCAGCAAAGCGCGAAGTCTGACGCGTCGCCCGTGGTGCGGCTGGCAGTGGCCAGCGCGCTGCAGCGGCTGCCGAACGAAAAGCGGTGGGAGGTGGTGGAGGCGCTTTTGCAGCACGGGGAGGACAACACCGACCACAACCTGCCGCAGATGGTTTGGTTCGCCATCGAACCCGCGGTGCCCGGGGCGCCGGAGCGGGCGCTGGCTCTGGCCAAGAATTCCAAAATGACGCTTCCCGCCGAGTTGATCGCCCGGCGCGTCGCAGAACTGCAGACGCCCGAAGCCTGGGCGCTCTTGGTGGGGGCGGTGACGGAGGCGCGCTCCGCGCAGGAGGCGCTGCTGTTTTTGTCGCCGCTCGTGGAGGTGCTAAAGGGCCGGTTCCAGTTGGCTGCCCCCGCGCGTTGGAACGCGGCCTATCCGCGCCTTCAGGGACTGATCGACGCCGCAGATTCCCCGGAGACGGGCACCCGGCTCAGGGACGCGCGCACCTCGGTTGCCGCGGCCTTCAACGATGTCCGCGCCTTTCCCGAGTTGGAAGCATTGGCGCGGGATTCCAAGGGGGCCTTGCCCCGCCGGCAGCAGGCCTTGCAAACACTCGCCTCGGCGAAGGCTCCCGGCATTGCGGAACTTCTCCTCGATTTGCTGGCGGATCCGGCCCTGCGTGTGGACGCGTTGCGCGCGGGCGCCACGCTTTCCGGCGATCTGGCCGGAGTGGAGGCTGCCCCGGCGCGGTTTGTACGGACGGTCATCGAGCGCTACCCCGTCTTTTCGGGCGAGGAAAAAGCTGCGGCCGTTCTGTTGCTGGCCGCGCGGGCGGGCTCGGCGCGCCTGCTTCTGCAAGCGGTGGAAGCAAAGCGTATCCCGCGCAGTGGGGTTTCGAGTTTCGCCGCCCGGCAGATCGCCGGACTTAAGGACGGGCCGCTGCTCGAAATGTTGGAGCGGGTGTGGGGGACGGTGCGTGCGGGCGATTCCGATGCCGTCGCAAAGACCGCGGCGGAGGAGCACGCCAAGTACAAGGCGGTGTTGACGCCCGGTTTTTTGAAGAAAGCGAACCTGTCCGAGGGGCGGCAGCTTTTCAAAAACAGCTGCGGCCAGTGCCACCAACTCTTCGGCGAAGGCGGAAACATCGGGCCCGATCTGACCGGCTCCAACCGCGCGGATCTGGACTATATCCTCGAGAACGTCACCAACCCAAACGCCCTGATAGGAAAGGACTACGAGTTGCACATCTTCACGCTCAAGGACGGGCGTTTGGTCAGCGGCATGGTGAGGGAAGAGACCGAGGCGATCGTGACGTTGCAGTCGGTGGGGACCGAGGAGCGGGTGCGGCGCAGCGACATTGCCAAGGAGGAGAAGCCGGGGATTTCGATGATGCCGGCGGGCTTGTTTGCCGGCCTCACGCAGGAACAGATGCGGGATCTGGTGGGGTACCTCGGGAGTGCGCGCCAGGTGGCGCTGCCCGGGGAGACTGCGCCGGCTCTCATGCGCGTGGCGGGCGCCTTGGAGGGCGAGTCTCTCAAGGTGTTGAGTCCGGGTCTGCGCGTTGCCCCCCAGAAGATGGGGCATTTCAAGGACGGCGTCTGGTCGGGCGATTCGCACTTGTGGTGGACGGGCGGGAAGCCCGGAGACGTCTTGAAGGTGGCGCTGCCCGTTGCCAAGGCGGGGCGGTACCGCCTGAAGGCGGTCTTCAGCCGCGCCCCCGACTATGCCGTGGTGCGGTTGGGGCTGGACGGCAAGGTGTTTGAAAACGGCCAGATCGACCTGTTCGGCTCCAAGGTGACCAACACCCAGGAACTCGTGCTGGCCGAGCTCGAGCTCGACGCCCGCGAACATGAGTTGTCTGTGGAAATCACCGGCGCAAACCCCGCCGCTCGTCTCTCGTACATGTTCGGGCTCGACTACCTGCTCCTCGAGCCGGTCCCAGCAAAGTAGGAGCCGCAAGGAGATCCGTCCCTCCGCCGCAGGCGACGGATTTTTCCGATAAGGCAAACCACGCCCCATGCGTGCCCTCCTCTCGGGATCGTAGCGTTTCGATTCCTTTTTTCGGCCTCGCACAAAGGTTGAGCAGGCAATTGTTTCCATGTGTTTTCAATTGCCCGCAGATCCGTTTGCGCTGACGATCCAAGGAACCTCCTAGAGGCCCCCCATGTCCAAGTATCTTGCCTTCTTCCTTGTCGCATGTGCGTCGACTTTGTTCGCACAGGACCTTCCCGTACTCAAACTTGAGGGAGTCCGAGAGGCCGCCGCGCGCATTCCGATGCGCGATGGCACCGCCCTTTCAGCCTACCTTTATTTTCCAGAGGGTGAGGGCCCCTGGCCCGTCTTGTTTGAGCAACGCTATGCCCCGCTCACCGGTACGGCGTCCCGCAAGAACTCGGCGGATCTGGCCCGCCGCGGGTACGTCGTGGCGATGGTAAGTTTTCGCGGTTCCCAACAGAGCGAGGGGCGTTACGTCGGCTACCGTGCGTTGGCTTGGGGGGAGCAGAAGGACGGCTACGACACCTGCGAATGGCTTGCGCAGCAGCCGTGGAGTTCAGGCAAGGTGGGCAGCTTTGGCAGTTCGCAGGGAGGCTTTGCCCAGAACTTTCTGGCCGTCACCCGCCCCCCGCACCTGGCCGCCCAATACATGGTGGATACCGGCCTGAGTCTTTTCCAGGAGGGCTACCGGATTGGAGGGGTG
>CANJYI010000006.1 GCA_947478975.1 Chthoniobacteraceae bacterium | reverse complement strand
TCTCGGGCCTCGCGAAGCGGATGTTGTCCAGAACAGTGCCGCCAAAAAGGAAGCTTTGCTGCTGCACGATCCCCATCTGGTTGTGCAACGAAACCGATTGGATTCCGGCAAGATCCATCCCATCCAGCCGAATGCTACCGGTATCGGGCGGGTACATCTTGGCCAGTAGATTGGTGATCGAGGTCTTGCCGCTGCCAGTGGCTCCTACCAGTGCGACGGTCATGCCCGGACTGGCCGTGAAACTGATTTCCTGGAGGACGCGCCGCCCCGGCTCGTAGCCAAATCCAACACGCTCAAACTCCACCCTGACGCCCGCACCACATTCTAACAGGGGGAGTACGTCCGGGCTATCGGCCCATTCGGCAGGAGTATCCAAAAGCTGGAAGACACGCTCCGCGCCCACCATGGCCGAAAGGGCGGCGGTGTATTGGTTCCCCAGATTGCGGATGGGTTCGAACAGAAGGACTGACAGGAAGAAAAACTGCACGATGTCCCCAACCGTCGCGGGCGCACCGGGGGACAGAACGCGCCATCCCCCAATCAGGAGCAGCAGCGCAGTAAAAAGGTGCGTGCTCGTTTCAAGGAGCGGCAGGAACTTCGCGGAGGTGCGCGCGGAGACCATGTTGTAGCGGCCCTGGTCCTCAGCCAGCGCACGAAAAGCCTCAGCATTGAGCGATTCCCGGACAAAGGCTTGGGTCACCCGGATACCGCTGACCGACTCCGTAAGCGTCGCTGTGATACGGCTGAAACTTTCAGTCGCATCGCGCTGCGCTTCCGCAAGGCGTTTTGCGAAAAGACGATTAATTCCCCACACAACCGGGGTGATTGCAAGCACGACCAAGAAAAGCACCCAGTCGTGGGAGAGCATGAGGGCGGACGCGACGAGCATCTGGCCCACCTGCACTGCCGTGATGAAGACCACATCCTGCACCCCTGTGCGGATGCTTTCGATGTCGGAGGTGATCCTGCCAATGACGCGGCCTACCTTGGTAGTATCGAAATAGCGCATCGGCATCCGGAGCACATGCTCAAAGACGGCGGCGCGCAAATCGTGAATCACGGCTTCACCGAGTTCCAGCGCGTAGCGGTAGCGGTAGCGGAACATCCAGTTGGTAAACGCAGCAAGTACGGCAAAGCCCAGCGCGCCATGGAGGATCCCCCTGGCGTCACGATGTTGGATGGGGCCGTTGATGACCTCTCCCATCGCCCAGGTGCCGAGGGGCAGAAGTGCGGCGCGGAGCACCACGTGGAAGGTGAGCCACCGAAGGGTGCGTTTGTGCGGAGCCGCGTAGGAGAAGACGCGTCGCAACAAGGGCAAAAGGCCGAGCTCCGGACGGGTCCGGAGGTCCTCCGGATCGCGGTCGACGCGAGTAAGTTGCAGTGGAGAGCGCCTCATGGAAGTACGGCCTCCGGCACGTCAAGTCCCTGCATTTTGGCGGAAGTCTGGTAGTAGCCGGGAACCTCGAGCAACTCTGCATGGCTGCCCTGCTGCACCAAGCGCCCCCGTTCGAGGACGTAGATGCGCGACGCTCTTTTGAGCATGGCGGGCCGGTGCGCCACAATGATGGTGGTGCGCCCCTCCATCGCGGCCTCCATGGCGTCGGCAATCTCGTGTTCCGTTTCCGGATCGACCGCCGCGGTGGGATCGTCGAGTAGCAAAATCGCGGGTTCCAAAAGGAGGGCGCGCGCAATCGCCAACCGCTGCTTCTGCCCTCCGGAAAGGCC
This sequence comes from Chthoniobacteraceae bacterium, assembly GCA_947478975.1. Classification (GTDB taxonomy): domain Bacteria; phylum Verrucomicrobiota; class Verrucomicrobiia; order Chthoniobacterales; family Chthoniobacteraceae; genus Chth-196. Next base: position 25,141 of record CANJYI010000006.1, on the reverse strand, counting down.
GACGCCAGCCTCCCCCAAAACCGTGTGGTAGCCCTGGGGAAGTGCGATGATGAAGTCGTGCGCGGAGGCAATGCGCGCGGCTTTTTCAATTTGCGCTTCGGTGGCGTCCGGATGACCGAAGGCGATGTTTTCGGCGACCGTGGTGCTAAAAAGGAAGTTGTCCTGAAAAACGAGGCCCACGCTGCGGCGCAACTCGACAAGGTCCAGTTCACGCACGTCCACCCCGTCGAGCAGCACACGACCGGCCGAGGGGTCGTAGAATCGCGGGATCAGGCTCAACAACGCGCTCTTGCCGCTTCCTGTGGCGCCCACAATGGCGATGCATTCTCCGGGGAGTGCAGCAAGGGAGACGTCTTGGAGCACAATGTGGCCGACGTGCACAAAGCTCACGTTTTCAAGGCACACTCCTCCTTGCACCTTGCCGAGACGTTTGGGGGTCAACGGGCTCTCAATGAGAAGCGGGGCGTCCAACACTTCAAAAACACGCTGGGAGGCGCGGAGACATTGCTGCATGGAATTGGCGATATTGCCTATGCCTGCGATCTGTCCGGAAAACTGCTGGAGGATCGCGGCAAATCCCACAAGACCGGTTCCGATTCCAATTTCACCGCGTATCGCAAGCCAACCGCCGTACCCGAGTAGAATGATGATGTTGGCCTGGCTCAAAAAAATAATGAACGGAACAAACGTGGTGACGCTTTTGAAGATCGCGTGCTGCACCTCGCGCACGGTGTCGTTCGCCTTGGCAAACCTTTCCTTTTCCGCCGCCTCCCTGGCAAAGGCCTTGATCACACGGATACCCCGCACGCTTTCGGCAAGGCGTTGCACCAGCGCGTCAAAAAGGTCGCTGGCGTTTTTGTAGGAGGGCCGCACCGAGCGGGAGAACGCCGCAGAGGCCGCCCACACCAGGGGGGTTGTTGCGAGGCAGGCCAGCGTCAGTCGGACATGGACGGCCAGCATGTAGCCGAGAAAGGCGGCCAGAGAAGCCGCCAGCGTGACGACCTGAAACAGCACTCCGTCGACGAAAAGACGGAGGTTTTGGACGTCCCCACCGACGCGGTTAATGAGTGAGCTGCTGGAGTTGGTGTCAAAGAAACGGAATTCAAGGCGCTGCAGCTTGTCATAGCACTGGGTGCGTAGATCGACGACGAGCCGCCCTTGGAGGAGCTCACCAAACCAAACGCCGTTGAGGTAGCCCAGTTGGAGACGCACCAACGCCAGGCCAAAGACGCTTGCGGCAAGAGCCGTGATGGTTTGCATGGCCGTCCAGTCGGCCGGCGGCGTAAGCAGCGCAGGCCATTGCGGAGGACGAGCCAGCGCATCGACGGCGTAACGGAGCGTGTCGATGCTCAACCCCGTCAGCCACACCGTGGCGATCCCCGTCCCAAGCAGGCCGAACTGGGTCACCAGCACCTTTAGACAGCCCCAGCGGTAACGCCAAGTCAGCCCCAGCAATCGGAAGATCAACTGGGTATTGGTCAGTTCAGGCGTGAGGGAGACCGCTGGTTTCAAGCGTTGGAAGCTAGCACACCGGTCTCCTCCCTGCCACACCCGAACGGTGGCACCGGTCGGTCACATCGAACCGTTGGTGCGTGTCCTCCAGCGGCGGGTCCATTGCCTGGACGAACTCTATTGCCGGCGGGAGGCACTCTCGCTTCGGCAGGTTTCCGGGTTGGCTGCGCACACACTGAGACGTATGATCCGGTGCCATGGCAAACTCGATCCCTCTGGAAGACACGACAGCCGACATCATCGGTAAAGCAATGCGCGGCCTCAACAAAAGCGCCGCTGAAGTGGCGCGTATTTCAGGAATTTCCGAGGCGGAGGTCTCTGCGCTGAGGGACGGACATTTCGACGCCACTGCCGCCCGGGCGGTCGCTCCTGCACTGGGGCTGGGTGGGGAGGCGCTCGTTTTGCTTGGCGGAGGCCAGTGGATCCCGCAACCCGTCCACATCGATGGGCTGGCCTGTTTCAACACGCCCTTCCACGACATGACGGTCAACAGCTACCTGGTCTTCGACCGGCAGGCAGGCAAGGCCGTCGCCTTTGACACGGGGGCGGACTGCTCTGAAATGCTGGCCTTCCTAAAGAGGGAGGGGCTTGCCTTGCAACTCATCCTTATCACCCACTCCCACGCCGACCACATTCTGGACCTGCCCAGACTGCGCGAGACCACTGACGCCGTGGCCTACACCAGCCGGCTCGAGCCCGTCGACGGAGCCGTTCCCTTTGCGGCCGGCCAATCCTTTGCTTGCGGCAGTTTGCAAATCAACTCCCTCAGCACCTGGGGCCACTCTAAGGGCGGTATTTCCTACACCGTCGGAGGGCTGGAAAAGCCGCTCGCAATCGTGGGTGACGCCATCTTCGCCGGCTCCATGGGTGGCGGTTCCGTGTCCTACGCCGATGCCCTGCGGACCAACCGCGAGGAGCTTCTCTCCCTTGCGGGGGAGACCATCCTCTGCCCCGGGCACGGCCCGCTCACCACAGTCGCCGAGGAGAGCGCCCACAACCCGTTTTTCGCGGTCGGCAAGTAGCGTGCGCCAGCGAACAGAATGGCCGCGCTTTTCGCCCACAGCCCCCCTGCGAGTCCACGGGGATAACCCGGTTTAACCGGCTTCGTGAAACGCACGGCGGTTGAGCGACTAGGCGATTGGTGGCACAGGACGTTCAAAGAGAATAACGCGCCGGCGGCGAGCAACCCTCAAAATCCACGGCGCACTCCCGCGCAACCCCCTTGAAACCCATCACCATGCACCACTTCCTCTTCTGCGCCCTGCTCCTCTGGCTGGTTCCCTCTTTGAGCACACACGCTCAGGACAACCCAAGTGCCGCCTTCATCCAGCGCAGCATGCGGCAGCTCAGCGACTCCACGCCGGAATCCCCCAATAAAATGAGGGTGCTTTTTTACGGCCAGTCCATCACAGCACAGTCTTGGACAAAGATGCTTGAAAAAGAACTCCGGCAACGGTTTGCCTCCGTCACCTTCCAGTTCCACAACCCGGCAATTGGCGGGTTTACCTCCCCGTCCCTCGTGCGTACCGCCGAGCACGACCTCTATCCATGGTATCCCGACCTCCTGATTTTCCACGTCTACGGACCGATCGAGCAGTACGAGGAAATCATCCGTACCACCCGCCAGCGCACCACCGCCGAAATCATTCTGACCACCGACCACATCCATGTGAAGCAGGCGGATCGGGACGCAATCGATGACGACGATGACGCCCATTCCGCCCAGATTGTGGAGGTTGCCAAAAAGTACGACTGCATGCTCGTAGACCTGCGCACTAAGTGGCGGGCGCACCTGCTGGCCCAGCACCTGCCGGCAAAGGACCTGCTCAGGGACCACATCCACCTCAACGACGCCGGCTGCGCACTGATGGCCAAATTGATCGGCGAAGAGCTGTTGCGCCTGCCAAATCTCGGCAACGGCGCGCCCTCCAGCGGCCGAATCCAAAAAGTCGCAATTGAAGAAATCCGCCGCAATGCCGACGGCGGCCTGGAGCTGCCCTTTGTTGGAAACAGGGTCGTGGCAGTCTCCGATGGAAAGGGTACGCCTAAGGACGGGGCTCTAGTCTTGCTGGACGGCCGCCCTCCCGAAGCCGGGTTGGAGATGTGGGCCGCCTCGCTGCCCAGCCCGGGTCCGTTTATTTGGATGCCTGCCATCAAACAGGTCCGCTTCCAACAACCTCCTGGCGTCCAGAAATGGACGTTAAGCCTGCTGCCCGATTCCACACCGGATGGCAAAAGGGTGCACTTCAAAGTCGAGGGCTCGGTGACCGGCCCGGATGGCGAGGGCTGGAGCGACCAGAGGTTTGTGTCCTCGTCCGGGCAGGTGCTCATCGAGCACTCTGACTGGCACTTGGCGTGGCCGTTGAGTTACCGGAAAAAGACGCTGCCCGAGGGCTTCCAAGTCACATGGAACACCTACCAGACGGCCTCGCCGCTTTACCGCCCGGCTCCAGTTCAAGCGCAGACCCTCCTCGTGCAGGGCTGCGCGAATGCCGAACATGTGCTGCAAATTCAAGGCGACCCTGGAAAGCTTGGGATCAGCAGCCTGCTCATCCATACTCCGGCGGGCAGGTAGCTTGTCCCCGCGCCCGGGAGCAACATGGCGATCCCCGGAGCACGCAAGCGGACCGGCCTTTTAGCCAGTCGCTTTCTACCAGGGGTGGTTCCCAGCCTCCCAGCCGCCCGCTTGCATCAGAAGACGGACGCATCCGCTTTCGGAACACCCAAAACCACAGGGAACCGTCAGTTGCCACGCTCCTTGGCGGGGGACGCCTGCACGCCCGGCTGGGGAAGGGGCGACAAAAATTGAAACGGTTCCAGCTCGCGGAATTTCCGCATCGCTTCGTCCCCCAGACGCTCGGTCTTTTTTAGCAACTCCCTCGAAAAAAGGGCGCTTTGGGACAAGTCCATCTCCGGACCCTCCAGCCGGCGGACATTTTGAGCGGGCTGCCGAACCAGCGGAACTCCCCGTTCTATAACCGCCTCACGTCTCTCGGCAGGCCGGCCCGCGGGCTCCTCAGCTTCCCAAAGAATGAGGGCCACCTCCCACTCCTTGCCCGCGCGAAACACCGTGAAGTTCATGGTTTCGCCCGGTCTCCGAGAACGGATCAAAGCATTCATCTGAGCTGGGTTTGCCAGTCGTTGGTCGTCGGAACGCAAGAGGACGTCATGGCGCAGGATACCGGCTTTTCCCGCGGGGGAATCCATCGACACCTCCGCTACGAGCAGACCAAACCCAGCCGGAATGGGCAAGTGATGGCTCAACGCCTCCGGAGCCTCCTCGGCCCACATCCCGGCGTAAGGCACCTTCACCATCACAGCGGCAGCTTCTCGGGGCCGTGATCGAGTCGGCTCGGACGGAAACCTTTCCTGGGCGCGCCGCCCCTCCCCGCGGCCCTCCTGAGCAACAAGGGGCGCGGTCAACACTGCGGCAAGGACAACAGTAGCGCATGACACACCGGAGAAAGACCAGAGGCTGCGCGGGGAAAGTCGAACACACGAAACAGAAGTCATAACGGTTAGTTTTTGGGTCGCTACTCAACGCTTTTCCACACCGATGGCAACGGTGGATTTCCCCTCTGTTGCGCGGAGGCGCTGCTCGCGGAGTGCTTCCTTTTTTCCGGAGAATCCCTACCACACCACCAAAAGTGGGTGTTCTCCGAGGGCAATGGGTAGAAGGCGCCGCTCCTTGGGGCCTATAAACCGAGTGCTCCCAGTCGCCAGGCCGCATCCCGGAGGATAACCTTTGGCTAACACCCTATTGAATCCGCAGTTATCCGCAGATGAAAAAAGCTCGCAGACGAAAACGGCGTCACCGGACGCTTTTTTAAATTTCTTCCCATCTGTCAAATCCGGGACATCTGCGGATAACTTTCTGAAGCAGAGCTTTACGCACTCCAACCAGGGGAGCCCGCGACTTTCCGTTTCCGCGTATTGGTTGGATTAACCGTGAACAGGGCCTGCGGCTAAACACAAAAAGCAGTGGCACACCGATGCGTTACTTTACAACAGCTTCGCTCCGTCAAAAAAGAGGTGACCGCTTTCTTTTCGGCTCGAGGCCTACTCCTTTACGTGTTAACGCTGGTGGAGAGAAAATCTAAGCAAATGGACTCAGCGTTCTTAACAATGGAGCCGTTACCGATAAGGGGGCCTTACTCGACTTTGAATCTGCTTGATGCATATCAAAACGTGATGAGACATCTTCTCCCTCTGGAGGAGGATTTTAAAAGCAATTCGGCATTGGAATCCTCAGATTCAACCCCGGAGCTGGTTGAAAAATTATTCGCAGCGGTTTGCCAAAATGAATTACACGCTTGTGATTACGTGCCAAAAGATGTCGTGGGCCGTAACCCATCTTCAATAGCGCGCATTCGCGCCGCCTTCGAACAGGCCAGGGATCTTCGATTGATGTTTCTTGAAAGAAATATCTTGGAAATCCGGAATGACGTATCCGGATATTACGACCGGGCGGAGTGCAGCGAGAAGATCGGCTTAATGAAGAAATATGTCCAAACGCATATCGATCACCTCCTCAAATCGGAGGAGGTCATCCACTCAAACGGGAATTGAAGGAAAGGCAGACGACTCCCTCCTGCTCCGCAGAATAGCAACGCGGTGACACGACGCTCTCCATTGAGGCCTGTGTATCCACGGGACCACGTTCCGAGGTAGGCGTTCTCCTCAGACCGTCCGGGGACGACTTGCTGGCAAAACTACCCAGCCGATGTCAGGTCTGTAGATTCCTTGAAAAGACCAACTCTTCATTGCACCCCGGGCAGCGTTGAAGTTTGACCATGTCTCCAAACCTTTCCTCCCTCACGGGCGTCACGTGATCCCAGCACACAAAGCACAAATATTGGGCGCTGCACGCACAGTTGGTTTTACACCTCGTCGCCTCGCCACATGTGCGACATTCATTTAAATCGGTCAGAACATTCTCGCACCTGAAAGACTGCAGATCCCCGATGCTTGGTGTCAATAGTTGAAATCTTCCAAGCAGCCTGTTGAACTTCAATGAGGAAAGAATCTGGTTCGTATTCAATAGGAGCTCTTCCAGATATTCGGGTGTATATTTAGAAAAGGTGGCGGCCTTTTCGAATCGTTTCCGAAAGTAAACAAGGTTGGCAGGATCTCCATACTCGTCAAAATAGGCGATGTGAAATGGTGACACCTCAAGGGAGGCGAGGCCATCCCGCTTAAAGAAAAGGGCTGCACGACACGATACCCCGTGAATCGCTTTAACGGGCAATCGATAATAATAGAGGTTCTCTTTTGTGTCTTCGAAAGCTTCCATCATTTCGGTGTAGACTTCTAATGCTATATTTTTCATGAAAAATCGGCAGAGGAGATACCAACCGTTTCTTGCTGGCTCCCGGGTGTAACGATTCCGGCCAGCGGGATCACTCCTGCGCTAAAATGAATTCCCCGCAGCGTTCGTTGCTCACCACATGAGTGGCAATCGTTCTTTGGGGTAGAACGTGTTGCTGAATGGCTGGAATAACATTCTCAAAAAAACGCCGGGTCACCTCCGCTTTTGTAAGGCCCCTCTCCCGAACATCGCGTTCTATCTTTCGTTTCTTCAAAGTGCTTAGCAAAGCACCGATGTAGATCCTGAAAGGCGTCTCAAATTTCGACAAAAAGCGGAGGGCATAAACGCCCTCCACAACAAGACGCCTCTTGAGTTCCAGGTTTTCATAGCCAACCCGTTCGCTTTTTCGTAGGTCGTACACTGGAACTGAATATTTTGTTCCGAGGGGCATTCTTAGCATCGCGGCGACATCAGAAACAATTAATGCGGAATCTAAAACATCTGGACCACTCCAGTTTACGGGTTGGCCAGGCGGTTGAACGCCCGGAATAAAATATCTGTCCAGGCTCAGCAACGTGGTATCCGAGTCCTGCGCGCTTTTGGCAAACGTCGTTTTCCCGACTCCCGTCGGTCCAGCCACAAGGACGACGCTGCGGCCTTCAGGGTGGGCCACTTCCCATTCAGTGAGGGATGGAATGATGCTTTGAAGCGCACTGGAAATGTCCTCAAAAAACAAGGGTGTGTCTTTGATCATAGTGGCCTTTGGAGCAGGTCAGAAAAAAGTTCCCCGGAATCGCGCCGAAGCAATTTCAAGACCATATTCTGCAGGTCAAATTTCAAGGCCGAATTACGCAGAAGAAATTCCACGTCCAAATTGCGCCAGTCAAATTCCACAGCCAGTTGCTTCGCCTCGTTCTCAAAGGGGGCAATCCGCTCGATTGAATCCGCTCGGGAGCGCATGACCGCTATGGCTCCCCTTAAGAAATGAAGCCGATGGAAGGGGGTGGGCCCAAATTGGGGCACCCGTCCGGTTCCCTCCGCGTGCGGAGCAACTCCCTCCAAGCCCAGTAGAGCTTCGTCCAACAGTTTGCCGGCCTCGACCACCGCCCCCTTCCTTACCATATAGCGAAGGTGGTATCCTAACCAGCCGATCGCGTGGGGAACCCCAATCACCTTGGCCAGGCCGAGTTGATGGGCCTTTTCCGCTTCCGCACGCATGTCGGAGTCGTAGAGGACCTCAAGTAAAGCTGCCGTAGATTCTCTGGGTGCAAGGGAACAAAACGCCAGTTTGCACGCGTCACGTCCGTCCATATCATGACGGGCCGAACGCCAGCCGCCGGCGGCATCTCCAACGGTGCAGAAATAAAGGGTCCGTATCTGCCGTGCGTAAGAATTGCAGCCGAAGTCCTGGGCACTGGCTTCGCCGGGAACTTTCAGGTCCGCTCCGGGAGCTGGCCCGAGGCTCGGGCGTAAGTCGCTTTCTTCCTCGACTCTCTGCAGCTCCTCCATGCTGTCTGTCGCCTTGGCAATCATTCCAAGGCGCAGTGCATGGTGTAGCTCCATTCGCACTGTTGCCTCGGTTTTGTACGAACCAAGAGGGGTCAGAGCACTGCGCCAGATTTCACGAGCCTCCTCTATTTCCTGTAATGGGATCTGAGGAAACTCAGGAGCATAGTAGAGTACCTTTTCAGCAGCCCAGAGAAGGTAATGACGCTGAAGCCTGTCTTTTCGCTGAAGGACCTTGTGCCCGAAGTCCTCGTGAAACATCGGCCAGAAGAGCCGAATAAGAGGGCGAGAATGGATGCCAGCGATATTATAAATTACCGCCAACGCCAGAACATCCTCTCTCTCTTCCGGCGCATTGTCGCGTATGGCCGCATGGAGGGATCTTAAGAAAAGAAGCCACCGCCTGTGGCACTCTCTCTCCTCTCTGGCTCGCGCCAGTAAGCTGGAGGCAGACGCAAAACGATACCTGAAGATTGAAGGATCGTCGCTCAAACTGAACCCTTTTTCGCCCGCGGTTCCGGGCGCATCCTTCGCTTGAAGTTTCTCTAAAAATCCGGGGGGATTGCTGTCACTCTGGAGATAAAGAAAGTTCAACAGATCATTGCCGTTTAGAAAGCCGTCGTACCCGGTTTTCATCCATGCCGGATTATTCTCCGAAGAATCCGCATAGTCAGCCGGGCTGATTCTAATCTGCGTGTCTATTTCTGCGCCTCGGCGCTCCCAGGACTCCATTTCCAAAATTCGATTGATCTCCAAAAGGTCGGAACCAGCCTCCGCAATCCCATCCGATTGCTCCTCTCCAGAGACCGCGAAATCCGAAACAGCCGTGTTACCCAAACCATTTTTGCCCCCCCGGAACCCATAGAATGTATCGGCAACCTTGTCGTCTTTCGCGGATGTTTCATCCGCACAGCCTGTAGAATGGGTCTGTTGGAGAATCCGCAAGAAAACAGGGTCACCATCGTCTTTCGCAAGCGCACGGAAGCTCGGTTCGTGGGTGCGCCCGATCTTATAAAACATCGCACGGTCTTTCATTTCGATTTCCGTGAGGGCTTTCTTTAGGCCCTCCCGTACGGTGCGGGAGATCTCCTCCCAACAATCGTTTTTTCCCACAAAACCTTCCTGGCACGCGTTGAGCTCCAGGGCGTTGATTTCGAGGATACACCTTACAAAGTCGGGGGCTAGTCCCTCAGCTTCGCGGCTGACATACCTTCCACGCGAGTAAACGAAGTGGTGGTCCAGGTCCAGCGGGCCAAGCGGATCTTCCAGGATGCAGGCGATTCCCTGCACAGCCCATTCTTCGCATCGCACTGGAAAACAGAGAGAAAATGGCTCTTGGAATTTGCGGAATGCAAAGTCTCTCCATTCACGTTCGCTGTTCAGCAAAACACCACCGGGCAGCCTTTTACTCGCCGGAGTTTCCCATGCAAATGGATTCTGACTCAGGCAAATGCTTTCCCTGCCGCGGGGTTTGAATTCCACAGGAACCCGACTGTGCTCGATGAAATGACGCATCAACTCTTGGACACTCTCCATGGTATAGGACTCCGAGAGACCTCCCATTATTTCAAAGTATAGGACCGACCCGCCTTGGTAGTGCTCATCCATCTCGCTCAGGACATATTGTCCGGATTTATCACCCTCCAGTTTATATGCCGTGGCGCCTCTCAACCCCGAGCGGCATGTTACAACTGTGAACTTTGCCGCCACCATCAGGACGCTCAGCAACCCGATGGAATACCTCCGGACTCTATCGCTCCCCCGGTCGCGGTTTGAATGATCGCTCTGGAGCAGTTTTTTAATACTGGGGAGCAGCTCGAATAAGATTTCTTCCAGATTAAAACCCAGTCCGTCGTCCTCGACGACCAATGTTCCCGCGTGCCCTCGGGTGGATGGACTTTGAAAATGCACACGCACTTTGCCGCGCCAGCTGCGTTCCTTGTACCTGGTACACTCATCTATCGATTCAAGGCTGATCCCAAGGATTTCCCGTACAAAGGCATTCTGTCCGGTATAAAACGCATCCACCGCCGGCTCTATGTTGCCCTCGAACGTGAAGGAGGAAAGAGAACGGCAGGGATCGGAAAGCGCGTTTAAGCTTAAACGTTTGGGAATTCTCAGGTTCTTCATTGCCGGAGGCTGTGGTTTGGGTTGGGGTTCAGGGGTATCCAAGGGGAGACCTTCATCGGTACATTATTTTGGCGCAGTCATTTACGGGGGGGGCAGGTGCTCGTCAGGAAAACCGGGTTCGGAACGAGGCTTGATTCCTGTGCTGCAACCCGCCGGGCCAACTCCTCTTGGTCTCCACGTTCCAGATACATTTCCCCAGCCTTTGACTTTTGCCAGAGCTCCACCGCGAACGCCTTGATCGCGGCGTCAAACGGCATCAGGTGTAAAATTTTCCAGGCGGGATCCAAGGTTGGATCAGCACGTCTTAGAGAGGGCGGCGGTGAGCCCGCCTTGTTTATCATGACCGACGAAAGGCAAAGGATCGCGAGAGCAGTGGCCTTCATAGTGAAAAAGGGAAAGGCTGCTGGGTTTTTATAAGGGACGTTTGAAGGGGGACTTGGCTTTCAGCCTGGTTTCACAATGCGGCCGACCATGGGAATGCGTTATTTGCTAGGCTGATGACCTCGTCCCTTGTGAAGGGCGGCGGCGGCAATCTGGTACGGTGCTTCGACACAGCCTTTGGTCTCCACTGCCTTTTGAAAGGAATCTGTTGCCGCTGGATTTTCGCCCTGCATCAGCGCCATGGCTCCCACAAGACAGTGCGCTGAACAGACTTTGTAATCCTGCCGCGGTGGCGGCGCTGCGTGTGCCTGGCAGAGCAAGTCCTCCCAAGGCAGCATTCCGGTAAGGTGGCGGGCTAGCTGGACCTCCCATGATTCAGAAACTGGGTCCCTCAGAATACGGCTAATATCCGCGAGGGTCTCCAGAGCTTGTTCCTGCGCCCCGGATACCGCGAGGAGCATGTACAGGTAGAGGCGGCCTGTTAGGAGAGAGGGAGCCAACTCAGAAGCCTTTTCATAATCTCCAATGGCCGAGGGTTGGTCCCCCTGAAGGAGCTTCAGGTGCGCCCGGTGGAGATATCCTCGCGGCTCTCGCGGTTCCATGCTGATCGCCCGCTCGACGTCCTCCTTTGCCGCCTCAAGGTCCTCCATTTTTGCGTATGTTTCGCTTCGCGCTAGATAGGCATTGGCGCGTGAAGGTTTCAAAGCGATCGCTTCACTGAAGTCCTTCAAGGCGTCCGTGCAGAACCGCGCCCTGCACCGGGCAAGGCCACGGTTGTAATAGACCCCGGCGCTTTCCGGATCTATTTCCAGCCCCGCCTCATAGTCGGCGAGGGCGCCGTCGAAGTCCCCCGCATCGCCTTTTGCATTGCCGCGTGCGATGTAGGCATTCTCTGCCTCGGGATCGGCCTCTACCGCTGCGTTAGCGTCCGCAACCGCGCCTTCATAATCTTCCTCGAGTCCTCTCACGTGGGCGCGGCGGATATACGCACGGGCCTCCCTCCATTGCATCTCAATAGGAACCGTGAAATCCTCTATCGCACCCTTGGCGTCCCCCCCTTTCTCCCGCAACTCCCCCCGCTCGTATCTGACGTCCGGATCGTCCGGATTCAAAGTCACAGAGTGGTCATAATCCGCAAGCGCGCCGGACAGGTCGCCCAACGCACGCCTTGCTGCGGCCCTACCCGCAAAAACCCTGCTCAGGACGGGATCAATCTGCGCCGCAATGGAATAGTCCGCGATGGAGCCCATCAAATCCCCCAACCTGAGGCGAATCGCAGCCCGGTGCATGAACGCGTAGGGATTTTCAGCACTGATGACGATCGCCTTGTTAAGGTCAGCTAGCGCACCCGCGACATCCCTGTCGCGCTCCTTGCCCTCCGACCGGAAAAAATAGAAATGGGTGGCCAACTGTTGAGCCGGTTCCGGTTTTTTTTCCCCCAACCATCTGGCCTTCGCATAACCTTCTCCCGCGTCGCTCCGATCTCTTCGCTGCGAGCCCGCAAGCCACTTGGCATAGGCCCTTGACCGGCATGCCGCCGCGTCATCCGGCTTGATCTTGAGAGCGTGATCGTAATCGTCAACCGCACTCTGATACAGCCCGAGTTGCACTCTGGCAGCCCCGCGTTGGAGATACGCGTCCGGATCCATGGGATCCAGCAGGATAATCAGCGTGTGGGCAGAGACCTGGTTCGTGTAGAAAGCCGTCTGTTCCGCGCCAAGAAAACTTCTCCGAAACAACGACCCCTCTTCTGATCGTGCATGGCAACTATTGTCCCCCGCCAAGACCTGAAGAGAGACACACACGAATACCAGCGGTTTCCAATCCCCGGCAGGGCGTTGGGACGGACGCTGCACTTCTAATCTGGCCGCCTGTGTCCGGCGTCCCTTTGTATGCGCCGGACAGGTCGGCGCGGACCGTCCGCCTTCGGTGCCTGACAGCGCTGGATGACAAAGCACTGGACCCGGCGATGCCGGGGCGTCTGGAACACCTTTACTATTTTGCGGAGAGGCTGAGCTCAGCGTTCTCATTACGGTGCGAAGTGCGGTTGGGTGTGTCTTCAATGCGCGCCGCCCGGACAAGGCGATCCAGAAAGAGCGGGTACCGTTCGGGACCTGCCATCTGCAGGCACCGCCCGAGCTCAGGTGTGGCAGTGTCTAACTCACAATCGGAAAGCGCATTGAAACCTATAAAGAAACTCGCTGAAGAGTAGGGGTACGAGTCGTGGGCGCGAACGGCCCGGTTTCCTTTTCGGTCGGCCCGGCCGTTCGGCGCACGAATGAGCGCTATTTACTTTTCGGACCGGAATTGTCCTTGGGCGGTAAGAGAGGCAAACCGCTTAAAGGAGGAACTTTGAGGGTGCCATCTCCAATTTGTACGGGATCGAGAAGCGCACTGAGAAAAAAATAACCTGAGAGTCCGGTGTGCAACGCAGCCCCCACTTTGGGGATTTTTTTGGCAACGGTTAGAAAACCCTCTTCCAAAAAAAACTCACCAACCGGGCCGAGATCAGTATTGGCGGACAGAGAAATCCGTGGCCGTGGGCCGTCATCCCGGCGCCAGGCGTTTGATCCCCACGAGATCTCGTCCGCCATGTAATCCACAGAGTGGAAAGTCGAGGAGGCCAACCAAGTTGGCTGTGAATTGAGACCTTGCTGGATTTGGTACAAGTCCGCCCATGGGTCGTGTGGAGGGGATGCGGGGGCGGCCAACTTTGGTTTCGGGTCTGGGGTTGTTCTGCCCAGAGCCACTCCAGCCCCAGCGCCAACTCCGGCGGCGCCTACGCGCGACGCCAAGCCTATTGAAATGCTACCCCCCGAACCAGAGAAGCCGCCCCCGAGCGCCACCAAATGTGGCGCCGCGACGCTGCTCACAATCGCACCGACACCCACGGCGGTTACCGTTGCAGCCGCCACGAAAAGCAACGTGCGTTCAGGGCGGTCGCCGAGCGGGTGCTTCCAGTCGACCTTCAGGTTGTTCCGGCCGAGCGGCGTTCTCCAAGAGATGCCCGCGTGTGCAGGCACAGCCTGCGTGAGAAAGATTGCAGCTCCTGCGAGCGCGGTTATGGAACGAGGTGTTTTCATAATTGCCAAGCTTGTTACTGGGTTTTCCAGCGTGCGGGCTGACCGCAGCGCCGTCGCGAGAGTATAAATTGCAGGTAAAACGGCAAACAAAATAATCATTGGGCGTCGACTGCGCACATCTAGCAAGATTCTTAAAACATCAGATACATCTGTTGATCAGCAGGTTAAAGTTTTAATTCTGTCTCAAATTTGTGACAAAAAAATATAGTAGCTGGCGTCTCTTTCCATTTTTTTTGCATGGTTTTGTGCGTTTTCATCGCGAGGTGGCTCGCGGCTGGCACAAACATAGAGTACGGCGGGGCGGTCAAACGAGAGGCCTGGCAGGAACGCCGCCCTTGTGTGTGGATTGGCTTTGCACCCAGCGGCATCATATAAACCTGACCGCCAACACGTTAAATTTTCGCCACTGAGAATCCTGGTTTTCTTACAACTCTCCCTTCGACCTTGTGCACCGGCGTGACCGTCCCGCTAGTCACGAGGCATGCACCTCGGCGCAGCGGTCCAAGCTGGGTCTGTGCTCCATGCTCCTAAGGAAAACTGAAAAAACTACGATGCAACAGGTTACATTAACACCGTGAAATCACAGTGGCGCCTGCAACGCTGTTGCCTCGCCGGTTTTACGCCCCGTTACACTCCCGCCGGCTATCTTTGCCTTTTTTTTTTCTTAAAAAAGTGTATGTCTTTCCGGTATGAGCACATCTTCCGCCAAGAAGGGCAGAGCGAAGAAAGTCGGACCCCATATCGCGGAGGCCGGGCGCGGACCATCCTTGGTTGGAGGCGGCCAATCGGAATCCAGTGTGGAATCCAGTGAAGTGTTGAGGGTGGAGGCCCTTGATCAAAAACGGAGCAGGTCTTCCGCCAGAGAGGCTAGAGTCAAGAAAGTCAGGGCCGAGATCGAAAAGGCCATCTCCGATCCCTCTGTGGTTGGACGCATCCAGCAAAAATTTGGTGACGTGTTGAGACGGACGACTCTTGGAAACTACACGTCGCTGCAGAAAATTTCCAAAAGGATGGTCGACGGCTACATACTCGCTCAAGAAATGATGGCGAAAGGCTCCCTCGTGCCGGATATGGCGAGGCCGGAGGATGGCAAACATTCACACGCCGACCTTCCACTGCATGTGCCGAGCGAAATCCGCACCAACTATCCGGACTGCTTGCGGACTACCTGGCTGTGGGCGCGAAAGATGTGGAACATTCTAATCTTGAACCCGTCGCCAACAAAACCTGAAGACCTGGTCTGTACGATTTGGCGCTTTTGGGAGGGGGTGAGCGTGCTGCCCGATAAACAGTATTCCGATCTCGTACATACCAGTTTTTTTGACGAGACCATGTATCCGAAGCGCAGACCCTTTTCTTTCTACAGCTACGAATCGGTGCCAAAAGATGTCCCCGGTGCATTGTTTCACAGAAAGGGAAAGGGATCTCTCACTTTCAAAGCCCGGATCAGCAACCCCCAATACTCGAGCAGCGGTCCCCGAGACATTCGCAGGGAAACCGGGGAACCGGCCTACTCCGAGGCCAGCCTCGGATACAAATATGTCTGCCCATGGGTGCTATCTGAGAAAAGCACTGATTCTGAGGTGTTTGGAACCCAGTCGGGTTGCAATTGCGAGCAGGTAAACTTCCTTCTCTCGCTCCCTAACCAATGGGTTCACACGAGGGCGGACGAACCCTTCTTGAAGGTTCACGATTTCTATCCGACTTCGGACAAAACAAACCTGAGCTTTTTCACAGACGTCATCGACAAGATTCCTACGTCCGAGGATGGCCTCATCATGAGCGAAATCAACTCGGTTTGGAACAAGGACCGGCCGCGTGCGAGGAGGATTATGAGCGACAGAGACTTAAGCATACCGTCTCCTCTTGCAGAGGATTTGCCTGATCTTTTCGAACAAGACAGGTCCGTTTTTCACGCGACACTCGAGTATCCCAATCCGCTCAAGTCCCTGGCGGTCAGTTGGCGCGCACGACGGTAAAGGTTCCGGTGCTGGGCTGGTGTCTCCACTTCGGCGATTTCGGCGTTCCGAGAGTCGCAGGGACTTGAAAAAGAGCTAGCGGGGCACCCAATCCGACCGGTTTAAGCTGCCTGCATGTTGGAACGCCCGGATCACGCCCATCTCAAGCAGCACGGGCCGTTGCTCTTGGGATGGTCTCACCAGGGAAATCCCGTGCCCGCTCTGACACAAGACCCCCACAGAGGTCTAACGGGTGGGAATAATTTCAGGAAACTCCTCCTTCTCGGCGATATCTGGAACTTCATCATCCGTGAGACGCCAAGCCACGGATTATCAGACGATCCCCGTGACCCGTCCCGCCCACAACACGGTTCGCGTTCGTCGCATACAATACACCGCGTCCGCTCAGCCCGTTTGAGGCCCTTCATTTGTCGGTCGCCGACCGGGGCTCCTCTTTCGGCTGGTGGGGACGAGTCCGGTGCGAGCGCCGGCGAAGCCCTTGCACAATCCGACCGACTCGAGGGTCACAAAGACGCGGGTGGCTGGACCTGCGGAAGTTATCGTGGGCATCGTTTAAGTAAGTGCTACGAGGATAGCCGCTTCCAGGAGGGTGAAGCCCTGCGGGATGTTCAAGCCAACAGCAGTCTTGGGTTGGCGCCGATGCTCACCGTGCTGTAGGGAGGCGGCCGAACAGAGGAGTGCAGGAGGAACCGGACGGGATGCGGGGAGCTTAGTCAAGACACATGCTAGGCGCGATAAAAGGAGGCAAATCAACGTGCTGGGTTAGACCAGGCGCGGCGCCCTTACTGATAAACAGCGCACGCGCTTGTCTTGAATTGCCGGCACCGCTGGCGCCGGTAAAGTTGGGACACCATGAAATTCGTCCCCCTCTTTTCGTTGTATCTCGCGGCGCTTGCTGCGCCCCTCCACGCAGGCGACTTTGTTTCACTGTTTAACGGCCGGGATCTTGAGGGGTGGGAACAACACAGCGGCAAGGCGGATTACCGGGTCGAAGACGGGGTTATCGTGGGCAAGACTGTTGCAGACACAGGCAACTCGTTCCTTTGTTCCAAGAAGGCCTACGGTGATTTTGTGCTCGAGTTTGAATTTAAGGTCGCCCCCGGCATGAATTCCGGTGTCCAGTTCCGCAGCGAGTTTTTCCAAAAGGAAACCGAGGTCCCTGCTGGCGAGGGCAAGACGCGGAAGGTTCCCGCGGACCGAGTCTTCGGCTACCAGTACGAGATTGACCCGTCAGCACGCGCGTACACCGGCGGCATTTACGACGAGGCGCGCAGGGCCTGGCTTTTCGACCTCAAGGACAACGAGCCGGCGCAGCGCAAGGCCTTCCAGCAGGGTGATTGGAACTAGGCCAGCATCGAATGCCAGGGTGAGCAGCTCACGACCTGGATCAACGGGGTCAAGGCTGCTGAGTTGAAGGACGGTCTCACGCTGCGCGGGATCATAGGACTGCAGGTCCACGGGATTGGCAAGAAAGCTCCGGGCGAGGAGATCCGTTGGCGTGCGATCCGTATCAAGGAGCTGCAGTAGGGGAAACAGGGAGATCAGGATGGAGGCAGACAGCCTTCCGCAGCCTCTCTAGGTGATCCAGTGTACGGCCATGCGTACAGCGCGGGTCAGGGCTGCGGGGTGTTCACTAGTGGGTGACTTTCCGCGGGCTTCCCATGGATACGGGAGTGATCCGCTGATGCACGCGCCAGCGGCAGTTATTTGGCGGGAGTCATTTGGCGGCGGGCGTTTTGGCCTCGGCGGCTTTTTGCTGTTCCGCAGCCTTGGCGGCGGCAGCGGCCTTAGCTGCCTGTTCGGCCTGAAGCACCAGGGGGCCCCAGGAGGACTCCGCCTTTTGAATCTCAGCCTCGTTCAGGTTGAACGCCTTGAGCACCCCCAAGGCCATCAGCTTGTTGCCGTCCTGGTTCATGTGGACGCCATCTGAGGTGAGAACCTTTTTGTCCGGGGTGTTGACGGCCTTGAGGCGCTCTTGAAATTGGGCGTTGAGATCTGCCAGAGGAACCTTTTTCTCGGTGGCAAGCGCGCGGAGCGCCCTGTTGTACGGTTCTAGCTTTTGATTCTCCGGACTCGCGAGGTCTTCCTTAATCACGGTGGCGGTGAGAAGCACGGGTTTGACGCCTGTCGCCTTTGCCTGGTCGAGAATGGCGGCAATGTTTTTGGTATAGGTTCCTTTCTCAGGCTCTCCAGCTTTAGCGTTGAAGGCGCCGCTTGCAGCCGCAGCCTCGTCCAGGGGAACACCGTTGGGACCGTGCCAGACGTCGTTGACGCCGCAGCTGAGTGTCATCCATTGGGGCTTCTTGCTGAGGACATCCTTTTCCAGGCGGGCGAGCATCTGGTTGGACTTGTGACCGCTGACACCTGCCGGGACGGCTTCCACGGTGACTCCGTTTGCAGCGAGACCTGCTACCACCAAGCGCACGTATCCTGCCGGGTTTGACCAGCCACCAGCCGTGATGGAATCGCCAAGGAAGGCGATTTTGTCGCCGGTTTTAACCGCGATCTCGGCCCTGGCCATGGCGAGAGAAGAAAAGAGGGCGACTGCGAGAGTGGAACGCAGGAGGTGGGAGGGACGTAGGGTTTTAACGGGGAGCATAGTTCCCAGTGTTACCGGTACTCGCCTCAGAGGGCAAGCCTGCGGGGCGGGACCGGCGTCGCTCACGCAGCCCCGGAGAGTTGGCGTACAGCGGAAGCGAACCGGAGATTGGCGCTCCTTAGATTCAGCGGCTTGGGAGCTCCTTGAGAAGGTCTTGCATGGAGACTACGCGGCCATTTGCCTGAAGGAGCATTGGCCCCAGGCCGTGACTGGGCGTGCGCTCTATGAACCAAGGATGACTTGGCCACTGGCGCGCGCTTCCCGGTTCTTTGTCAAATTGGGTGGGCACGTAGTCGAGACGTTTTGCTTTGAGCGCCTCGGTTGTGCCGTTGGTCTTGATTTTCGCCTCAATCGTGGGACAGCGCCACGTCTTTTCGGTCACGCCGTAGGGGGAGAGCGCAGCGATCCATTTGCCTGCTGTGGTTTCCTCTTGTTGGCCGTCAGCGGTAGCGGAATTGGAGCCGCTTGAATCAGTCCGGGTAATTTGAGGCCAGCTGTCGTTGTGGTCGGTCATGTAGGCCGCGACGCTGGTTCCGAGGCCCTTCAAGTTGGTGACGCACTGGAGGCCCTGCGCGCGTGTCCGGAAGTTCCCGGCCAACGGTGCGGAAAGCGTCGCAAGAATCGCGATCACGGCCAGCGCGCACAGGAGTTCCAACAAGGTAAACCCACTATCTCGGTTCAGGCGGTTCATAGTCAGGACGAGATATAGATTAGGGGAGGGAAACCGTCCTGCAGTTTAGACGATCTGTCAGAGGATCGCAATCCAAGTACAGAAAGGGAGTCAAAGCCGCGATCGCATGGCTTCTATGGGAGTGCGGCTGGGCCACAGGAATCCATGGCCCCAACCGCGCGAAATGCTCCTGACCTTATTAGAGGGCCCAAGGCCTATCGCTAGGCAGCCCCGTCTTGGTGGGTCTCAAACCACTAGCCGCCTGCGCGGACTGGCGCGGCTGCGCCGCCTCCTGCACCAGCGCCACCTCCGAGGGTTGGGAGGGCGACTTCAATTTGGAAGAGTGTAGCCTCGGAGGGCGGGGTGAACGGGCTAAGCGCGGCCACAGTGATGTCCTCGCGGACGCCATCAAGGTTGAACCTCATGCTTGTGTTTCCTGCAGAGACCGTGGGTTGCTTCACCGCGGCAGGATCGTATTTAGTTTCGGTCTTCGTATTAGCTGTGGTGGTGGTGGTCCCAGCGACGACCGTTGTTCCATTGGTGGTGGTGTTCCCAAGTGTTTTGTCGGCGGCTGTAGTCGTTGAACCGTTGTTCGCGGCCGTGTTGACCTGGGTTGTGTTGGACGTTTTGTCGGCGGTGGTGCCGGTTGTCTGATTGGAGGTGGCGGTTTTATTGCTACCGTCCGTTTGGGTCGAAGTTGCGTTCGTGCCACCTGTTTCAGTCTTGCTGGAGCTTGCAGTGTTGTTGCCGGTCTGTGTCTGGGTGGAGTTTGCGGTGGTTCCAGTGGTGGAATCCTTGCCGGCAGTGGCTGTGGTCGTTGTGGAATCCGTCTTGCCGGCGGTTGCCGTGGTGCCAGTCGAGGAATCCTTGCCGGCGGTTGCCGTGGTGGTAGTCGAGTCCGTTTTGTTGCTGGTTGCCGTGGTTCCAGCGGAAGAATCCTTGCCGGCGGTGGCAGTGGTGGTGGTTGCGTCTGTCTTTCCGGTGGCTGAGTTTGTCGTACTAGACTGCGCCTGAGTGGAGGAGGCGGTGGTGTTGTCCGCCGAACTGCTGCCCAGCGCCTTGGTCGTCCCGGTGGTGTCCGAGATGTTTGTCACGGACCCGTCCGGATTGTTGTTCGTCGCCGCTGTGTTTGAACTGTTCGTCTGGTTCAACGCGTTTGATGTCGTATTGGTGGCTGCAGAATCCTGCCCGGCAGTCGCCGAGGTGGATGCCTGTTGCTGTTGACCGGAAGTAGATGTTACGCCGCTCGCCTGAGTTTGGGAGGAGTTGGCGGTGGTGTTGGCGGTGGCGGTGGTGCCCGCTACAGCGGTGGTGCCACCTGCTTGGGTCTGAGAGGAACTAGCACTAGCGTTTTCGCCAGTTGTTTTGGTCGAGATGGCGTTAGTCCCTCCGGCTTGGGTCTGGGTGGAGTTGGCGGTAGTGCTGGAAACCGAGGACTGCCCGGAAGTCGCCGTGGTTCCGGCGGCCGAGTCGGTCCCCGCTGTTGAGGAGGTCGCCGTGGTGGAATCTTTCCCCGCCGTTGTGGACGCAACGGTGTTTGTGCCCTGAGCAGAGGTGGCGGTCGTCGAAGAATTTGTACCCTGTCCCGCGTTGGAGGTGGCCGTTGAGGAATCCCCCGTGGTCTTTGTCGAGGCTGTCGCGGACTGGGCATTGTCGTTTGCCGTGGCGCTCACATTGGTATTTGTGTTTGTCACGCCGTTCATGCCAACCGTCGTTGTTGTCGTATCCAAGACCACCTTGGCCAGCATTGGGTCGTAATCGTAGTACGAAGCGCTCCCGGCTACTTCGATGAGACCCGAGCGGTAATCCAGTGCAAGCTGCATGCTCATCTTGCCGGAGAGGATGGAATCCACAACAACGCCGGATTGCTTCTGAAGCCCGTCCGAAACAACATGTGCCGCATAGTGAGACATTTGCGACATGAGCGTGATGGATCCGCTCCGCGAGTCCACCGTACCCTGCGCGTTGCCGAGGTACATGCGACCCTTGCTGAAAATCAATATGCGGCCGCTGGCCATCCCGGCGGCGGGGACGGACATCGTCATTACGCCCGTTTCGGATCGGTCCTGAGTCCCGTTTAACACTACGCCGTAGGTTCCCGAGAGCGCGGCCATTGACCGGCCTTTGAGCGATTCAAAGGGGCCTCCGCGAAGCGCCCAGGCCTGTACTGTGAGGAAGGGAATGAGAAGCAGGAGGGAAAGCACTCTTTTCATGCCTGTCATTCTGTGGGTTTTCAGAGTAAAGTCAATCTGCGAATCCGTTGCCGCGCCTGCTCGACATTTACCGTGGGTTCCGCACATTCGACCCCGTGCAATTGCCCTTCAGTTTTTTCCTCGCCCTCCGTTTTTTGAAGCCGAAACGGACCTTTGTTTCTGTGATCACGGTCATTTCCGTGCTCGGGGTGACACTCGGGATCGCAGTGCTCATTTTGGTCATTTCCGTGATGACCGGTTTTGATCTGGAGTTGCGGCGTAAAGTTCTGGGGTTTGACCCGCACATTGTGGTCACAGGCGGCGGCGCCCCGTTGGCCGGTTGGCGGGACATCCCCCCGAAGTTGGCCGAGAACAAGGGGGTCACCCACTCCGCACCCTTTGTCCAAGGACCCGTGCTGCTTGCCTCTGGGCCTGGGGAGGTGCGCTCGGCGCAAATCCGGGGGGTTGACCCGGCCACGGAGGGCGCCCAGGACGGCGTGCGCAATTCAATAGTCTCAGGGGAGTTTAATCTCGAAGGGGAGTCCTGCATTCTGGGACTGGAGTTGGCCCGTACGCTGCAAGTCCAGATTGGCGACAAGGTGACCGCCTATCCGGCCAAGGATTTCGGTCCCGTGTTGGCGGCGCTCAACGAGGCCGAGGCCTCACAGAACCCAAAGGCCGCCATCGCAAAATTGCGCAGCCTCGTGTTGCCGATGGAGTTGACTGTCCGCGGCCTCTTTAGTTCCGGCCGTTACCAGTACGATTCCGACGTGCTCTTGGTTCCGCTCCAGATTGCCCAAGAGCTTTACGGACTGGAGGACAATGTGCACGGCATCAGTGTCTGGCTCCAGGAACCTTATTCCGCGCCGATCAACGCTGACAAAATTCGTTCCAGACTTTACCCAGCCCATCCAAACACCGATGTCCTCACCTGGATCGACCTGAACCGCGAGATATTTGACGCCATCCGACTGGAGCGCAACACGATGTTTTTTCTGCTGCTCTTCATTGTGATCGTAGCGGCCTTTAGCATCATGAACACCCTCATCACGGTGACCGTTCTCAAGACTCGGGAGATCGGTGTGATGAAGGCCCTGGGAGCAACCCGCCTTCAGATTGTGTGGGTGTTCCTGCTGCAGGGAATGGTAGTCGGCGTGTTCGGCAACCTCACGGGCGTGGGGCTTGGTCTTTCCATCCTGCACTGGCGGAACGAGTTCAAGGACTGGCTTGCCACACGGCTTGGTTTTGAAATCTTTCCGCCGGGCATTTATCAGTTCCGTGAAATCCCCGCAGAACTCATCCCCTCCGATCTGGCGGTCATCTGCCTGAGTGCGTTCGTGATCTGTTCGCTTGCAGCGCTTTTTCCGGCCGTGGTTGCGGCTCGCCTGGAACCTGTCAAGGCCTTGAGGCACGACTGAGGCGCCATCCCCGGCGGGAAGCAGGGCGGAGAAACTCCGGCCTGGGCCGAGTTTACATGGGTCAGTAAACGACCCGGGAGTTTCCCCGCAAGTCGCAGTCCGGCAGGGATGCCCGTTGCGTGCCCAAAGGAGCACCGACCCAACTATGCCTGCCTACCGCCCTGGCTGCGGCCCCGTGGCCAAAACCATCAACAAAACGGTGGCGGCGGGATCAAGGGAGGCGGCCCGATGAGGGGCGGCGGCAGGATCAAAGCAGGCGGATCGATGAGGGGCGGCGGCAGGATCAAGGCAGGGGGGGCGATAAGGGGCGGCGGCAGGATCAAGGGAGGCGGATCGATGAGGGGCGGCGGCGGGATCAAGGGAGGCGGATCGATGAGGGGCGGCGGCAGGATCAAGGGAGGCGGATCGATGAGGGGCGGCGGCAGGATCAAGGCAGGCGGGTCGATGAGGGGTGGCGGCAGAATGAGCGGGGGGAAGCAGTCTGCGTCAGCCGCTGCGACCTCTGCGCTGGCGGCGGCCGGCGCAGGCGCGAGTGCTGCCGAGGGAGCAGCACTTGCAGCAAGAGCCATGCTGGAGTTGCTCATTCGAATGCCCCACGTTGAGAGAGTTGCGCCGTCTGCGGAGTCTGGTTCAACCCACCCGCTCGCGGATAGTGTCGAGGCTTCGGTGACAATCGCGGCGCCCTTGAGCAATCTACGAGAAGCGCCCGCAGCGCCATAGAAGCCCGTGATCTCTCCCCGGTCCCGGGCCAGCCGCAAGGAAAGCGTGGGAGGTAAAATTCCATCCGTGGGCACCCCGGCGGCCAGGAATCCCTTCTCAGAATAAGCGACACTCCAAGAGTAGAGGGTCGGGGCGCCGGCGGCATTCGTGCGGGAATAGTCCTGAAGGGTGAGGATCGCTTTGCCCGAAGAGAAGATCTGCGCCAGATCCGGAGTCGGCTGCCTGCCGGAGAGATTGTTGGGCTGGCCCCATTGGCAGCTCTTATCTGCAGTGAGCCGGATCAGCCCCCGCTCGCAAAAAGGCGCGTCAGATGCAGCGGCCGCGCTCCCTTCGACGACCTCCGTAGAATGGGTAGCAGAGAGCGAGCTCTGCCAGTCCAACCCCTCTGGGAAGAGGGAATCGCCAGCGCAGGCCCCCCATTTGGAGGACGATTCCTGAGGTCGCCGCATATGGAGTGATCCAATCAAGCTGTTTACCGAGGAGCCTGCAGAAGACTTGGTCGTCTTGAACTCGTAGAAGGCAGCAGACAGATCGCCATCTGGCGTTACGGCTGCCAGGGCGCTTCCGGAGTTGGAATAATCCGGCATCTTCGTACTCCATAACAACCTGCCGCTGGGGAGGGTCTGAACCAACAGGTAGGCGGCCTCTGTGGTCAACACGTAGCGTCCGAGTGCGCCGCTGGGAATTTCGCCGGCTTGAGCGGCTGTCAGGCTGGGCGTTTGGCTCAAGAAACCCAGTCCGCCGCTCGCATTGGCAGAAATCTGGTCAAGCACCCGCACCGTCACGCTCGGCACAGCGGCGGAGTAGTCCGCCTCAACCGTTAGTTGCTCTCTGCCCGCGCCCGCGCCAGAGCCCAGCGAGGCGGTGAGGCTGTATTTGAGGAGTTCGGAGTCACTGGGCTTGAGCACCCCCGAAAAAGCGCGCACTACGGGCCGATAGACTGCAACCGAGGAACCCTCGCTCAGTAAAAGTTCGTTGTAGCGAATCCGCCCCGACACCGTCCCGCGCTTTGTGATGATCAGCGACACTACCCCTCGATGCACCGCACCGTTTCCGGACACAGGGTCACCATCGAGTGCGTTCGAAGCCTGGGTGAGGACACCCTCGAAAGAAGCGCTTGAAGTGGCGTTGAACCGAGGCGTCTCCGCGCCCGCGCACTGCAAGGAGGCAGAGAGCGAGACAAGAGAGAAAAGCAGAGCAAAAGCTTTCATAGGAGTAACAAATCAATGACTTTCTTATATTGGGAAATGCTTCAATGATCAAGGTCGGCGAGTCTTTCTTTGGCGAAGCTGATGAACGCGCGTTTCCAGTGCCGATTCACGAAGCCCGCGGACTTCCCACTCAACACCTCAGCATTGGCGCGTGTTGCGCAGCTCCCCCTTAGTTGCGGGCTGCCGGACTGGCCTTTCGAGGTGGCGAAGAGCAACCCTGATTGGCTCAGAAAAGCGTTACGCTCCCCCGTCGCGACCGCGGGCCCGGAAGGCGGTTCCGCTTTTGCTTGCCGTCTCGCAGCGAGCGAGCATAGTTGTGTTGGCTGCTTTTCTGAGAGGCAGTGGACATCGGGGTGTAGCTTAGCTTGGTAGAGCGCCTGGTTTGGGACCAGGAGGTCGTAGGTTCGAATCCTATCGCCCCGACCACTTTAG